>CAYOKF010000114.1:0-5771 GCA_964404475.1 uncultured Dehalococcoidaceae bacterium
CAGACCATCTTTATAGCGGTCATAAAGCTTGATTTCAGAAACAATATCCTGGATATCAGGACGTGCGCCTGCTTCCTTCATCTCATTCCTGACAACTCCAATAACATTTACATTAATTTCAAGCAACTCATCAGACATTCTGGTGCCTCCTGCGCTTATGTGAATTATTAAGTTTAATTATCTGCCGGGACTTTGTCAATTGGCCGGGAAATGAATGTTAAGCAAAGCCGGTTTGACACTCCCCACTTTAAATGGCTACAATATTGGGAGTGCGCCGTTAGCTCAGTTGGTAGAGCAGCTGACTCTTAATCAGCGGGTCGCAGGTTCGAGCCCTGCACGGCGTACCATTTTTGAGGCTAATTTTCCTCATTTTTTATGGTTCTCCTTTCAGCTACTCAGTATGCTCAGCAGTTTGCTTGACAAAATCCGCGATTTTAGCCTCAATTTTGCTTAACAAACTGCTTAACTTTTTACTTTGCCACACATGATAATTCTGCCGTGGCCGGAATTCAACCTGCACCAGATGTTTTCCAGAAGGTATTGCAAACATTTATTTTCATCGGCGTAGTCAATATTCCTCACTTCAGACTAACCAATCAGTATTCAATTCGTTTTTATTATCAGATATACCTGTGATACTCTCTTTGTTCCAGCGTATATGTATTTAGCCGGGAACAAATATAGAGGAGGTAACTGATGATGAAAACGAAAAGTCTTACAAAATGGAACCATGGTTGCTACCTCGTGATAGCCCTCGTGCTGTCTCTTGTCCTGTTACTGAGTTCCGGTTGTGCACCTGGCCCCGAACCCATCCCCGGGGATAGTCCTGAGGATAAGCCCCGGGTAGAAGAAAAGCCCCAGGTCAAGGTTGACGACTGGAACAAAATGCCGGAACCCCAGGAGGAGAAAAGTAGCGGCATCAAGCTGCCGTGGGCATCAGCACCGGCTCCTGCACCCGTACCAGCACCTACTCCCGCCCCTGCCCCGGCACCTGCCCAGGTTGGCTCAGGAAACATCGGGCTGGCTGCCGGTGGCGCCAAAGACATCAATAATTTCCGCGAGAACATCAAAAACGACTACCTCCCGCTACCCACCGACGTCACCTATGAAGGGCTGTTCTACGACTATTATTTCGACACGGGGCAGACCGAAGAATGCCAGAAACTGTTCTGTCCTTCCTACAGCTATGCGGTTACCCGTGACCCGTTCTCCGGTGAAGGGGAATACTACCTTTCTGTAGGCCTGAACTCAGGCATGAAGGAGAGCGATTTCCAGCGGAAAAAGCTCAACCTGGTTATCGTGCTGGATATCTCGGGCTCCATGAGCAGTCCCTTTGACCGCTATTACTACGACCAGTTCGGCAAAAAGGTAGAACTCACCGGAGATGATGCTGGCAAGGACAAGATTGAGCTTGCTACCCATTCCGTAGTAGCCCTCCTCGACCATCTGAATGATGATGACAGTTTCGGTATGGTGCTGTTCAATAACAGCGCCTTCCTGGCCAAGCCGTTAAACCTGGTGGGCGAGACAGATATGAAAGCCGTAAAAGACCACATTCTGGAGATATCCGCCGGTGGCGGCACCAATCTTGATGCGGGGATGCAAATGGCAACCGGTATGTACGACGAGTTGACGGATGTCGACCCCGCAGAATATGAGAACCGGATTATCTTCCTGACCGATGCCATGCCGAACCTGGGTGACACCAGCGAGAAAGGCCTGGGAGGCATGACGAAAGGCAATGCTAACAACGGAGTTTACACGACTTTCATTGGCATTGGCGTCGATTTCAACACGGAACTAATCGAATACATCACCAAGATAAGAGGAGCCAACTACTACTCCGTGCACTCGGCGGAGCAGTTCTGGGAGCGCATGGACAACGAGTTTGAATACATGGTCACTCCACTGGTGTTTAATCTTCGCCTGACTCTGGAAGCCGAGGGCTGGGAGATTGAGAAGGTATATGGCAGCCCCGAAGCCAATGAGGCCACGGGAGAACTAATGAAGGTCAATACCCTTTTCCCCTCCAAGAAAGAAGAGGGGGAAACCAGAGGTGGCCTGATTCTGCTGAAACTCAAGAAAACTTCCCCGGATGAAGGACTTACCCTAAAAGTAAGCTATGAAAACCGGAATGGTAATCCTGATAGCAGCGAGGCCGTTGTCAAACTGCGTGATGAAGAACCGGAGTTCTTTGGAAACAGCGGCATCAGGAAAGGCGTCCTGCTGTCCAGATATGCCGACCTCCTGAAGAACTGGATGATAGACGAGCGGGAACACGCGCATGTCAGCAGCCCCTGGGAACCAAAAGTGGACGACTGGAGAGGCATACCGGTACCGCCGGTGACCCTGGGACGGTGGGAGCGGCAGTCAGTACCACTCATGGTCTCTACGTCTTACCGGGAGTTGTTCCAGGAGTTCCGTACCTACTTCGAGCAGGAGATGCAAGCCATCGGCGATGACACCCTGAGCCAGGAAGTGGAGATACTGGACAAGCTCATTAACAGGTAATACTGCAGCTATTCAGCGGCGGGGGAACATTGCTGCCGGGAATGTTCCCCCGTTGACTCATTCAGGCATAATAATTAGAATTGTTGATGATTCAGTTAAATAGAGAAAGATAGTCAGGGCAATAAGGTGAGAGAACCAGAGGTTCAGGTCGAAATGACAGAAGCCAGTGCCGCCGAGGTCTTTGCCGGTCTTTATGAACAGTACATGCCCGGTGTCTATAAGTACATCCGCTACCGGGTAGCTAATGTCCATCTGGCGGAAGACCTTACCTCTGCCGTATTTGAAAAAGCACTGGCAGGGTTCGGACGCTATGAGAAAGACCGGGCTTCGTTCTTCACTTGGGTAATGACCATCGCCCGGCGCGTGGTTATTGACCATTACCGACAGCAGAGCGGGAGAAGGGATATGTCTCTGGATAAGGCAGGTGATATTGCTTCCGGCGATTCTTCCCTGGAGCAAGATGCGGTTAAAAGGGAGGAACTGCTAAGATTACAGGTATGTCTGGCAAGACTTTCCGAGCACGAGCAGGAAATCGTATCCTGCAAATTCGGTGCCGAAATGAACAACCGGCAGGTCGCCGGGGTACTCAGTCTGTCCGAGTCCAACGTGGGCACGATACTTTACCGGGTAGTCCGCAAGCTAAGGGACTGCTTCAGGGAGTGGGAAAATGGGAAGGGAAGATAAGATAGAAAAAGAGTTTTCAGAATACCTGGACAGAATGCTCGCCGGTGAGGAAGTTGCCATTGGCGACGAGGTGAGCGACGACCTCAGGACGGCGCTTGAATTCGCACGCAGAATGATGAAATTCCGCGATGAGCCTTCAGCATCCTTCGCGGAAAACCTGAAGCGGGACCTGCTGCGGAAATTAGCGGAACAACAAGCACATGTAGAGAAGAAGGAAGGGTTCTGGGATTTCATAGGCAACCTGCTCCCGCGCAGCACAGCGTGGCGGGCGGTATCAACCGCAGCAGTGGTGATTATCTTGACCGTGGTGGGCGTTTACATATACATGGGAGGTTTTACTCAGGCACCTGTGCCTGCACCAGCCCCAGCACCTGCTCCCGCACCTGCACCGGCGCCCGCACCCGCTCCGGCCCCAGTACCTGCGCCAGAGCCAACTCCCGCACCGGTTCCCGCTCCTACTCCGACGCCAGGGCCAGCGCCCATGCCACCACCACCACCACCCTTTGAAGTGAGCGTAACACCGGAGGAAGCTCATCATCTGCCGGGGGAAATTGTTGAAGTTAAGCTATCACTTACCAATGTATCTTCAGAACCAATTACAATAGCCCCTTACCCTCCGGAAATTCAGGTAAAGCCCCGGCACCAGGATAAGGTAGTGTTTTCCGTAGCTGCTGGCACGCAATCACTGGAGATAAACCCGGGCGATACGACAACCCTGGACTTCACCTGGTATCAGAACGCGGATGGGAAGCAGGTATCCCCCGGCTGGTATGACATCACCTTTAAAGACCTCACCGTTATCTATGAAACTACTAGGCGATATGGAACGAACCCTACAGCGCGGATATTGATTCAGTATCCCCAGGGGGCTATGGAAAGGACTATTGAACCGAACCAATCACAGACAGTGAATGGCGTTACCGTTACTCTGGAGCGTATTGTGCTGACGGCGGAAGGTTCGGCTTTCTATGTTTTCTTCATCCCGCCGGGCTATACTCCCCTTGAGCCGATAGCTCCGGGCGTAATCCCCCCGCCACCGGGAGTTATCGCTCGTGCTGAGTATTCAGCAGGTGGCATCACCTGGAACGCCGGACTGGCCAGTTTTGGTACCAAGGACAATGGCATGAAGCTGGTCTGGGGAGGTTACCCGGGTGAAAACCTCAAGCCTGTCTACAGCCACGCCGATTATCTGAATCCCATTCCCGCCGATGCCGGAAAGCTTACCTTCACCATAACTCGCTTTGGCGATATAGAAGGCCCCTGGGAGTTTAAGATACCGCTGGAGTAAGGAAATCTATTATGAAAAAGTTGGCCATTTTATTACTTCTGGTTATTCCATTGCTGACTTCTTCCTGCCAGTACATAACCGGGGAAGCACCGGCCCAAACACCTAAGCCAACACCTCCTCCCATAACCTCTCCTCCACCACCAAAGACCGACTGGGAGGAAGGCTCACCGCCGCCGGTAGGAATCGAGGGTTGGGAGGAGCCCAGGTCACTGACCGAGGCTGAGAAAGCCAGTGTTATCGAGATAGCCCTGAACACTCAAAGAGCTTCGGAATGGCTCCAGGGAAGAACCGACTACAGGGCAGGTTCAGTGGATTGGTACGCCGTTATCTGGAATAGCAAGGGGGAAGCCGGAACCTGGTGGTCTCTGGAGTATAGCCGGGTGGAGAAAGAGGGAGTTCCGGATTTCGTCAATCCCTACGCCCGGTGGTATCCCGGCGTTACTATCGCCGTGGGGGAAAGCACCATCTATCAGATGCAGATTGCGGTTGACCTGGATTCAGGTGAGACGGCTATGGCCATGGGGCCTTACCCTTCTCTAAGCTCACCAGACCGTTTTAAAATTATTCCTGAGCCGTCGCCTGTTCCTGCCATCAACCGGGAGCAGGCAATTGAGACGGCAAAAAGAGGACTTCCCGCCTCAGTTATCGCGCGTGCCGATATCAGCGCCGAGGTGCATGGCTGGTACTGGGAAATCACCTTCGATAATCTCAAGGCCACGGCTGATGAACTGATGCCCTATCCTTTGAAATCTCCCCCACCGGGACCAACAGGACAACCTGCCACCGACCCCTACCCTGGTATATGGCAAAGCGTTATCATTACGGTAGATGCCCAGACAGGCAACCCCAAGAGCACCGGCGCTCGCAGAGTACCCAGACCGGGACCCTACGTAAGTCAGGGACAGGCTATCCAGAGCGCCAGGGGAGGTGTTTTGAGATTTCCAGTGGACGTGTCATGGATTGCAGGGGCAAAAGTAGAGGCTTACCTTCAAGGCGATACCTGGATAGTCTTGTTCTGGGAGGAGGGCTCGGAGAATCACCGAATCAAGACGAGGGTCGATGCGGTGACTGGCGAATTCACCGGAGGGGGAAGTGGATAACCCACTTGGCACCAATCAGGAGGCGCATGATGAAAAAGATTATTATACTTCTCGCGGTTCTATTGCTAGTGACCTCAGTGACGGCGTGTCAGAAAGAGCCTGAGCCAGTAACACCAGGTAAAGGCCCGACAAGATTGGCTATTATGGTTGAGTCAAATACCGTGGTCGCAGGCTCTTCTTTCATGGTC
>CAYOKF010000115.1:0-5766 GCA_964404475.1 uncultured Dehalococcoidaceae bacterium
TCTAGTAAAAGAGGAGATTAACGCTATTTACTCCAGTAACCTGAGCCGGGCGTTAGTAACCGCCAAAATTATCGCTGCCCCCCACCGGCTCACCCCCATCGCCTGTGATGAGTTAGCCGAGATTAACTTTGGTATTCTGGAGGGACTGACCTTTGACGAAATAAGCCAGCTACACCCCGAACAGGCCAGAGCTATGACCGGGAAAAGTATTCCGCCCCGGTTTCCGGGTGGGGAAAGTATCACCGAAATTAACGACCGTGTTAAGAAGTTCTTACCATGTCTCCTGCCCTACTCCGCGGAGGAAACAGTACTCATTGTCGCTCATAGCGGCACACTGCGCTTACTGCTTTGCAATTTACTGGGGCTGGACCTGCATCACTGGCGACAGCTACGGATTAACCTGGCTTCCCTGAGCATTGTGGCCAACAACCCGCAGTCGGTAACACTGGAGCTACTAAATGATGTTTCCCATTTATCTTCCTGAGTACCCGCCGTTCCGTTTAACGTCTATCTTTTGACCGGCTAGCCACTGTGCTATACTTTTATCATGAAATACCTCCAAGAGGCCACGCGGTGTCAGATCAGGACAAGGTAAAGGAAAGAATTACGCTGTTGCGGGAGCAAATCAACCGGCATAACTACCTGTATTACGTTATGGACAGCCCTGAAATCAGTGATGCCGAATATGATGAGCTGATGCGGGAGTTGAAGCAACTGGAGGAACAATATCCCCGTTTTTTAACTCCCGATTCGCCGACACAAAGAGTAGGCGCAGCCCCCGTGGAAGCCTTTGGCGTGGTGGAACACACCATCCCCCTGCTCTCGTTAGGCAACATCTTCTCCAGAGATGAACTCCTCGCCTGGTATTCTCGCACCACACGCCTGGTGTCTGCAGCAAAATGTGACTTTGTCGGCGAGCATAAAATCGACGGGCTGGCGGTAGCCCTGACCTATGTTAATGGCCAGCTGATTACCGGAGCCACGCGTGGTGACGGCTTTCGCGGCGAGGATATCACCCAGAACCTGAAAACCATCAGAAGCATACCGCTGTCTGTATCCGGGGAAGTTCCCGCGCGCTTCGAGGTGAGGGGTGAGGTCTTCCTGCCTAAAGCAGGCTTTCATAAAATCAATAAGGAACGTGCCGATGAGGGATTGCCGCTGTTTGCCAATCCCAGGAATGCCGCAGCCGGTTCCGTGCGTCAGCTTGACCCGCGTATTACTGCCCGGCGCCCGCTGGACATTTACATATATGTGCTGGGCTATGCAGAAGGCAAAGCTACGCCACCAACCCACTGGGAGTCTCTGGAATACCTTAAGTCGCTCGGCTTCAAGGTCAACCACAACAACAAACACCTAGGCAATATCGAGCAGGTCGAGGAATTTTACAACAACTGGGTGGAAAGACGGGAAACCCTGCCATATGAAGCCGACGGCATCGTCGTCAAGGTAAACCAGCTTGACCTGCAAAGCCAACTGGGAGATGCCGGACGTGAACCGAGGTGGGCAATAGCCTATAAATTCCCTGCCGTCCAGGGAACCACCAGGTTAAAGGAAATTGCCATCAGTGTCGGGCGGACCGGCACGCTTAACCCCTATGCCGTGCTGGAACCTGTCTCAGTGGGTGGAGTGACCATCAAACAGGCAGCCCTGCATAACGAAGATGACATCCGGCGCAAAGACATCCGCGAGGGCGACACGGTGATTATCCAGCGGGCCGGTGAAGTCATACCCGAGGTCGTTGGGCCGGTACTGAGTAAACGCAGCGGACGGGAGAAGGAATATAATCTGCTGGAAAAACTGCCCCGTAATGAGCACGGGCAGCCAGCCTGTCCGGTATGCGGCGGGGAGGTAATCAGACCGGAGGGTGAGGTTATGTATTACTGCTCTAACGCCGCCTGTCCCGCTCAGGTGCAGCAGAGGCTGGAGCACTTCGTTTCACGAGGAGCTATGGATATTAGAGGCATTGGTGAATCACAGAGCGCCATGCTGCTGCGTGAAGGGCTGGTTAAAAATGTTGCTGACCTTTACTCTCTGCAAAAAGAGCAACTGGCTGACCTGGAGAGAATGGGAGAGAAAAGCGCGGCAAATATCGTTGATGCCATCAACAACAGCAGGAACCGCCCTTTAGCTAGGGTTATCTTTGCTCTGGGAATACGGCATGTCGGCGCGGAAACGGCGGAGATTCTGGCCAAAGAATTTAACAGCCTTGATAGACTGGCTCATGCCTCCAGAGAAGAACTGACCGCCATTCCCTCTATCGGTCCCAAGATTGCCGATAGTATTATCGCTTTCTTTCGCCAGGAAGAAAACAGGGAAATTATCGAGCGCCTGGGCAGGGCGGGTGTCAAACTGAAGGAGTCTGCTGCCAAAGCCGATGAGCTACCGCTGTCCGGCATGGAATTTGTCATTACCGGCACACTGGAGAACCTCACCAGACAGGCAGCCGAAGACAGGATAAAAGCCCTGGGTGGCGCTACCGGCAGCAGTGTTGCCAAAAAGACTGACTATCTGGTGGTCGGCGCTGATCCCGGCTCCAAGCTGGCTAAAGCCCGGGAGCTGGGCACGAAGCAACTTACCGAAGGGGAGTTTATCAAGCTGCTGGAACAGTCAAGTACATGAGAAAAGCAAAGAGAGGCAAAGTTACGATTGCCACAATAACTCCCCCTGTCGGGGGATGGGGAAAGAGGGAGAGTTTATAATTAATATGAAATTAATTGTAGGCCTTGGCAACCCGGGGCGTGGTTATGCCCGCAACCGTCACAACATCGGCTTTATGTGCGTTAGCCACTTCGCCAGGGTTCACGGTATAAAGTTTGACAAAAAACAGTGTAATGCCCGCACCGGCACCGGCAAGCTTAACGGCGAAGAAGTGATACTGGCCAGACCTCAGACGTGGATGAATTTCAGTGGTGAATCAGTTGACCTGCTGGTCAGAAAGTTTGCCGTCAACCTTAACGACCTGATAGTCATTCATGATGACCTTGACCTGCCGCTGGGCAAAATCCGTCTTCGCTGTGGCGGCAGTTCCGGTGGCCACAAGGGGATAAATTCTATTATTAAACACCTGGGCGGCAGGGACTTTTGCCGTATTAAAGTCGGCATCGATCGGCCTGACACAACGGACTGCTCAGCCCGGGAAAAAGAAGCCGACATCATTAATTATGTACTCGCTGATTTTACTGCGGAAGAAGGGAAAATCATCTCCAGTGCCATACCGGAGGTCAGTCAGGCTATTTGCTGCCTCCTAAGCGAAGACCTGACCGCGGCCATGAACAAATATAACTAGCCCTTTGCCTGAGTTTAACCCCGGATGTTATAATTCTTTATATTAATCCAGGTAGAATATTGGTATGAAAAAGAGACAGACGCTGGTCGCGGTTATTGGTGGCGGACAGTGCTCACCGCAGGAAGCCGAACTGGCTGAGAAGGTTGGCTGTGAGATAGCCAGGCAGGGCGCTATTCTGGTATGCGGGGGGCTTGGTGGTGTCATGGAGGCAGCCTGCAAGGGAGCCATCGCCGAGGGTGGCACAACCATTGGTATCCTGCCCGGAGAAAACCGGGAGGAAGCCAATCCCTATGTCCAGATACCCATCGTTACCGGTATTGGTTATGCCCGCAATGTGGCCGTGGCCAAATCAGCCCACGCGGTTATCGCCATTGCTGGCAGCTACGGTACTCTTTCCGAAATTGGCCATGCCCTGCAAAGCGGTATCTCGGTCATTGGCCTCAACACCTGGTCACTTGCCCGGGACGGGGAAACGGATAGCGCCATTATTCCGGCGGAAGACGCCGAAGATGCGGTCAGCAAAGCGATTAAGTCAATCACCAGCCGGTATTCCAAATAATTCAGGGGGAGCACAATGGCAAATATCGAGAAAATAACCGCCAGAGAAATCCTGGATTCGCGGGGCAATCCCACCGTGGAAGTTGAGGCCGTACTCGATGATGGCTCCGCAGGCCGGGCGGCTGTCCCTTCAGGGGCTAGCACCGGCAAGCATGAAGCGGTAGAACTGCGTGACGGAGACAAGTCCAGATATAACGGCAAGGGTGTGCTAAACGCGGTAAACAATGTTAACGGGGCCATCGCTGCGGCTGTCACCGGTATGCCAGCTACCAATCAGGCAGATATCGATCACCGTCTTATCGAGCTTGATGGCACTGACAATAAATCAAAACTGGGGGCCAATGCCACTCTGGGGGCATCATTAGCTATTGCTCATGCGGCCGCCGGCTCTCTTGGCATACCTCTATATCGCTATCTCAATGAGGCAAAAAATTACACCCTGCCCGTGCCGATGATGAACATCCTCAATGGCGGTAAGCACGCCGCCAACTCCACGGACTTTCAGGAATTCATGGTAATGCCGGCTGGCGCCAGCGGCTTCAGCAGTGCCCTGCAAATGGGCACTGAAATCTATCACTCTCTGAAAGCGGTACTCAAAGATAAAGGGCTGGACACCAATGTTGGAGACGAGGGAGGTTTTGCCCCTTCCCTGCCCTCAAATAAAGAGGCGGTAGAGGCAATTCTGGCGGCCATTGAAAAAGCCGGTTACCAGCCGGGCAAGGACTGCTTTATCGCCCTCGACCCGGCTTCCAGCGAGTTCTATCAAGATGGCAAATATATACTCGCCCGGGAAGGCACCACACTGAACCCTGCCGAAATGGCTGATTATTATGTCAAGTGGGTGGCCGACTATCCGATTATCAGTATTGAGGACGGCATGGCGGAGGATGACTGGGATGGCTGGCGGTTGCTTACCGAAAAGCTGGGTAACAGGATACAGCTGGTCGGTGATGACCTCTATGTCACCAATATCAACCGCCTCCGGCAAGGCGTTGAGCTAAAGGCATCTAATTCTATTCTTATCAAATTAAATCAGATTGGCACTCTCACTGAGACCGTTGCTGCCATCAATATGGCGCAGCAGGCAGGCTGGACAGCGGTGGTGAGCCACCGCTCCGGCGAGACCGAGGATACCACCATCGCCGACCTTGCCGTGGCTCTGAACACGGGGCAGATTAAAACCGGCGCCCCCTGCCGTTCGGAACGTACCGCTAAATATAACCGTCTCCTCAGAATAGAGGCTGAGCTGGGTAATAGTGCCAGCTTCGCCGGAATGCGGGCATTCCGGGATCAGGGTAAATTAAAATGACCGAGGTCATGTCAGGCATTTACCAGCTAAAGCTACCGTTGCCGGCACAGCATTTCTCGCTCGGTTATGTCAATACCTACCTGTTCCGGGGATATAATGGCTACCTTCTAGTTGATACCGGCTGGCACACCAGCGAAGCATTTGACTCATTGCAGAAACAACTGGCTGAAATCAACGTTGATTTCAATGACATCACGCGGATAGTACTCACCCACATCCACCCTGACCATTACGGTCTCTCCGGCAGACTGAGGCAGATAAGCCCGGCCAGATTTTTCCTCCACCACCTGGATGCGAAGTTGATCAAATCAAGGTACACCAATATGGATAAACTCCTCCATAAGGTAAACCAGTGGCTGCAAATTAACGGTGTGCCTCAAGATGAATTGCCCGAACTCCGCACAGCTTCGGTGAAAATGTCACAGTTTGTCGCCACCGTGTCACCGGATGTTAGCCTGCGTGGTGGCGAGACGATTGATAACGGCATTTTTTCTTTTCGGGTCTTATGGACGCCGGGGCATTCACCAGGGCACATCTGCCTGTACGAACCGAACCGGAAAATCCTGGTTTCAGGAGACCATGTCTTACCTACCATTACCCCCAATGTCGGTTT
>CAYOKF010000116.1:0-5679 GCA_964404475.1 uncultured Dehalococcoidaceae bacterium
CCGACTTACCGATGTCTCCGTCAAAATACGCTCCAGCAAGTCCCCCAGGTTAACCCCATTAGAATTATACGTGCCTATCTCGGTACCGGTTAATACCACTTCTTTGTAACCGTCAGTTACCCGTTCCCTGACCTCGGTCACAACCCGGTCAGCCGGCACACTTTTCTCCCGATTCCGCACCAGGGGCACAATGCAGTAAGCGCAGAAGTTATGGCAACCGTTCTGAACTTTGATAAAGGCACGGGTACGCTGACCATCTTCAAGCAAACCTGTTGCATCCACAGCGGTTTGCCGAGCCAAATTGCCGGAGTCCTCCAGTAGTTGGAGCAACTGCATTTTCTTGGCATTACCCAGGACAAGGTCAACCCCCTCAATCTGCTCAAGTTCCCGGGAAGCCCGCTCCGCATAACAGCCAATCGCCACCAGCCGGGCATCCGGGTTCCGACGGTGAGCCAGGCGCAACCTGTGGCGTGATTTGCGGTCAGCAATGTGCGTCACCGTGCAGGTATTAAGTATATATATATCAGCCTTATCCGCCGGCGCTACCAGCCTGTACCCGGCCTCAGCCATCTGCCGCGCCAGAAGCTCTATCTCCGCCTGGTTCAGTTTACAGCCAAGACTATCCAGAGCCACCCTGGGCGCTCCCCGTCCCTCATCTATTTCCATTATCTTCCCCGCAAAACTTGATGATTATGTAAACATTATACTGTGCCCGCTCTCACAGGGTCAAAAACGAACCCCAGACTTGCAAATACCCTCGGAATATGGTAGAAAATAGCTAATATCCCATAGTAATTAAAGGAGGCCCACCATCAACAATCACGCTAATAGAGTAGTTGTCACCGGCATAGGCGCCCTCACCCCGCTAGGTCTGGACTTGGCTACCACCTGGGATAACATCCTTGTCGGTAAGTCCGGCATTGATTATATTACCCTGTTTGACGCCGAACCCATTGAGACCAAATTCGCCGGCGAGGTCAAAGGGTTTGAACCAACCGACCATATTAACCGCAAGGACGCCCGCCGCATGGACCGCTTTGCTCAGATGGCGGTAGCCGCCAGCTTCCAGGCGGTGCAGCAATCCGGACTAAAAATTGATAACAGCAATCAGCGTAACATCGGTGTCATTATCGGCAGCGGCATTGGTGGACTGACCACCCTATACGAACAAATCAAGGTAATGCAGGAAAAGGGGCCGGACAGAGTCAGCCCCTTCCTGGCTCCCATGATGATATCCGACATCGCCGCCGCCCAAATATCAATCGCCCTTGAGGTCAAGGGGCCGAACCTGTGCACCACATCAGCCTGCTCCAGCGGCTCCGACGCCATAGGAGCTGCTTACGAACTTATCAAGCGTGATGATGCTCAGGTGATGCTCGCCGGCGGTGCCGAGTCCATAATAAATCCGATAGGCATTACCGCCTTTAATGCCCTCAAAGCCATCTCAACGAGAAACGACGCCCCGCAAAAGGCTTCCCGTCCCTTTGATGCGGAACGTGACGGCTTCGTTATCAGCGAAGGATCCGTCGTTCTGATCCTGGAAAGTCTGGACCACGCCCTGAAACGGGGAGCGAATATCCTGGCGGAAATCGCGGCCTACGGGGCCACCGCCGACTCGTTCCACGTTACCCAGCCGCTTGCAAACGGTGAGGGCGCCGCCAGAGCCATGCAAATCGCCCTGAGAAAAGCCAACATCAAACCGGGTGAAGTCGATTATATCAATGCCCACGGCACATCCACCCAGCTGAACGACCTAATGGAAACACGGGCAATAAAGACCGTTTTCGGTGACTACGCCTACAAGGTGCCGGTAAGCTCCACCAAGTCAATGACCGGACACCTTATCGGCGCCGCCGGTGCTGCCGAATCAGCCTTCTGCATCCTGGCAATTCAGCACGGGGTGATACCGCCGACCATAAACCTCACCAATCCAGACCCCGAATGTGACCTGGATTATGTGCCTGATGTTGCCCGCCGGGCCAAGGTTACCACTGCTCTTACCAGCTCCTTTGGCTTTGGTGGACACAACTCAGTCCTTATCTTCCGAAAATATTCCGAGGCATAAGCTTGAGCCATAGTCGCTGGAACCTGCTGCCACCCATGCCAGACCAAAATCTGGTCAGTAACTCTGACCTTCCCCCACTAATAGTGCAGCTTCTATATAACCGCGGCATCTCCAGGCCAGAAGAGTTCCAATCCTTCCTTACCAGCGACAGGAGACTCTCAGGTAACCCTTTCCTGCTCCCGGATATGCAGCCGGCCGCAGGCAGGGTTTACCAGGCCCTGCTTTCCGGTGAAACCATCGGCGTCTACGGGGATTTTGACGCTGACGGCATCACCGCCACCGCCACACTCATCCACGGACTATCAGCTCTGGGTGGAAAAGCCGTTCCCTACATACCCCACCGCCAGACGGAAGGGCACGGGCTGACCACAGCCGCCCTGAAGAACCTCTACCAGCAGGGTATCAGCCTGGTCATTACCGTCGACTGCGGCGTCACCGACGTTCTCCAGGTCAAGCAGGCAAGAAAGATAGGACTTGATATCATTATCACCGACCACCATAACCCCCTGCCCGAAACCCCGGATGCCATCGCGGTTGTTGACCCCAAGCTAACCGACTCAGCCTACTCCTTCTCACAACTGGCTGGAGTCGGCGTAGCGTTTAAGCTTCTCCAGGCGCTATACCAGAGCATTGGCAAAGAGGAGCAGATAGCCACGGTGCTGGATATGGTCGCCATCGGCACCATAGCTGATATGTCGCCACTGTTGGAAGAAAACCGCTACCTGGTTAAAGAAGGCTTAAAATTAATGAATGCCAGTCCTCGCCTCGGCATAAAGGAACTGATGAACCAGACCGGAATAAAAGCCGGCAGCATTGACGCGGAAAGGATTTCCTGGGTTATCGGGCCATGCCTCAATGCCGCCGGCAGGCTGGCCGACGGACTGACCGGCTATAATCTGCTGATGACCGAATCACCACAGCAGGCGCACGAGCTGGCTACATGGCTGACACAGAAAAATGAGGAAAGGCAGAGGCTAACCGCCACAACCCTGGACAGGGCCAGAGAACAGGTAATAGCCCAGGGACTGCCGCCACTGCTGATAGCCGGTGATAAAGATTATTTCATGGGTATTACCGGCCTGGTAGCCGGCCGACTGACGGAAGAGTTCTACCGACCGGCAATCGTGATACAAACCGGGGACAAGATAAGCCATGCCAGCTGTCGCAGTATTCCTGAATTCAACATTATCGCTGCCCTGAACCGGTTCAGCCATCTTTTCTCACAATACGGCGGGCACACACAGGCAGCCGGCTTTACCCTGCCCACCAGGAATCTGCCCAAGCTACAGGAGGAGCTTTCCCGGCTTACTGCCGAACAACTGGACGGGATTGAGCTTCGCCCTCACCTGGATATTGATGCCCAGATTACCCTCACCGAACTTGGTGGCGATACCTATCAGAGGACACAGATGCTGGCTCCCTTCGGTATGGGTAATCCATTGCCCAAATTTCTCAGTAGGGGGGTGGAGGTTCTGGAGCGACGCACCATGGGCAATGGCGGCGACCACCTGAGACTTAAGCTAAAACAAGGCGGCACAGTGTGGGACGGGGTCGGTTTTAGGCTGGGCAGCTACCTGTCTGAAATCTCACCACTTATGGATATCGTCTACAACCTGGAAATCGACCGCTGGGGCGGCAAGGAGCAGCTCAGGCTCAATATACTTGATTTTGAAGCCAGCCGCCATTCCTAGCTATCTACTTTTGACACTACCCAACGCGTCCGCAAAGCTATCAGGGTGATAGTTATGATTAACACGACGATGGAGATAATCTGGGCTTCGTGCAGACCGAAAAGGAAGTCTGTCCCTTCCCGGATGAAGTCAATGCCTAAACGCCATAAAGCGTAAAAAGTAAGGTAAATAAGGAACAGCGATCCATCGGGCCGTAACTTCCCTCTCAGCTTCAGTAACACTACAAAGACTATCAGGTTAAATATAATTTCGTAAATCTGTGTGGGATGCACGGGTACACCTATGGGTCCCATGCTCTCCGGATGAGTATAGACCACCGCACAGAACGCGGACGTTTCCAACCCGTAACAGCAGCCGTTCAAAGTGCAACCAACCCTGCCGACTGCCTGAGCCAGTATAATACCCGGTGCCAGCACGTCAGCCAGATAACCGAACGAGATTTTACGGAATCGACTAAAAATCCAGATGCCCAGAGCCGCCCCCAGAACAGCGCCGTAGATGCTCAGCCCCGAACCACCGATTATCTGCCCCGGGTGCTGGCCATAATAGTCCCACAGGTCAATAACATGGAGCAGCCGGGAAAATATTATCCCGGAGGGAATGCCGACCAGCGCCGCATTAAAGATAGTTTCGTAAGAAAGGTCAGCCCCTCTTCTCACCTCGCGCATCGCCCAGAAAATCAGGGTCAGCACCGCCAGAGCCACCATAATGCCATACCAGCGGACACTAAATGCCCCGATGGTAAAGGCTACCGGGCTTACATCTAAGGTAATCATCTCACTTCTACAATATCAGGAACAAAGCGCTTCAACGAAGGCTTCAGCATCAAAGTCTACCATATCCTCCAGTCCCTCGCCAACACCGACCAACCGGATGGGGACTGCCAGCTCATCGCAGATAGCCAGCACAATGCCGCCCTTGGCCGTGCCATCCAGCTTGGCCAGAAAGATACTGGTGACACCAACTGCCTCGGTGAAATATCTGGCTTGTGTCAAGCCGTTCTGACCGGTAGTGGCATCCAGCACCAGAATCACCTCATGCGGGGCGGTGGCATCAGCCTTGGCAGCTACCCGCCTGACCTTTTTGAGCTCCTCCATCAAATTATACTTGGTATGCAGCCTGCCGGCGGTATCAATAATGACAATATCAACCTGCCGGCTCCGCGCCGCCTGCAAGGCATCAAAGACTACCGCCCCCGGGTCAGCCCCGGGCTGGTGAGCCACCACATCCACCCCCACCCTTTCCCCCTGCTTCTTAAGCTGGTCAATAGCCGCCGCCCGAAAGGTATCCGCCGCCGCCATCAGCACGCTCTTGCCTTCTTTCTTCAAGCGGCGGGCAAGCTTGGCGATAGACGTCGTCTTGCCACTGCCGTTAACCCCCACCATCAAGATAACCCTGGGCGGTGCCGCATTATCAACCTCTTCCCGTGTGGCAACTCTCAAAATATTCACCATCTCCGACTGCAAGATAGAGCGCACCTGCGAGCCGTCGAGCTTCTCCTCCGCCGCCCGCTGCTTCACTTTCTCCAGGAGCTTTTCGGCGGTTCTGACACCGACATCAGCCGAGATAAGCACCTCCTCCAGCTCATCCCACACCTCATCATCAATAGTCTTACGGTCAAACAGGCTCATGGCCCTGCCGAACCAGGTATCATGCGTGCGCTTCAGCGCTTTCTTGAAGATATTAATTTGATTTGCCTCCTTGGTTTATCATAAGGGAGAATTTGTTTCTACCTCACCCCCTGTGTCCCCCTCTCCTTACGAGGTGTCAAAGGAGAGGGGGAATAAATAGAAAGAGGGGCTGCGCCCCTCTTAGACACCCCGTGCAATATTCGGAGGATTTGGCTTCAAATGGAGGCCATTTTACTTAGTCTTGAGGATGAGTGCCGTGCGGTGGATAGATTCGGGGTAGCCTTTAAAACCC
>CAYOKF010000117.1:0-5631 GCA_964404475.1 uncultured Dehalococcoidaceae bacterium
TGATGCCATTTAGCTCATGGTCAACCACAAGGTCCACGGTCTCGCCGTTTGAATCTTCAAAAGCCTTGACCATTACTGCTATGGGGTCAATTGTATCTTTTTGCATAAGCCCTCCTGTCTTGAGACGGTTATTAGCTCTGGCCCAAGGCCAGGTAGTCAAACAGAGCTTGCCCACCCGGCCTTGTATCCCATTTCTCCCGCTTGCCTGTCCATATCTACTGTTAACAGACGTTCGAGGGGTAAGATAATATCCTCCTCGGTCTTTCTTAAATCGATGGCTTTGAGGTAATTCCGGCAACACTGGCAGGTATAAAGGCGGTAAAGCTCATCCTCATCGGTGAAATAGTTCAGATTGTTCTGTTCCTGGCAGTCACAGAAGGGACATTCCAAACGTTGAAACACCCATTCCGTATCGCAACGGGAGCACAGAAGCCACCGCGAGCCCCGTTCCTTATCCAGAAAGGAAAAGTCAGGCCTGCCCCCGCAAACAGGGCAGTATTGCCGGCGCCAGCGCTCCTGGTCAACCACCTGGGAGAGGCCCTCGGCATAACTTGCTAACAG
Source organism: uncultured Dehalococcoidaceae bacterium (assembly GCA_964404475.1). Taxonomy (GTDB): domain Bacteria; phylum Chloroflexota; class Dehalococcoidia; order Dehalococcoidales; family RBG-16-60-22; genus CAYOKF01. Next base: position 562 of record CAYOKF010000117.1, read on the forward strand.
TGGCTTGATGGTTGATTGAATTATCGCCGGTATTAACTCCGGGTTGAAGTCACCGAATGTCAATGTGGCGGGTAATTTTTCCCCGGAAAACCATGCCCTGATTGCTTTCTTGGTGAGGAGGCGCCTCCCTTCCGGGCTGGGCAGTTTTGCCGGGATACTGCCAAAAAGCTGCGGGTACTTATCATAGATGGCGACAACCCGGGCAAATAGCTCACGCAATGACGGCACGTTAATCGTGAGCATGTCAAAGCCGAGCAGTGGTTTTCCCTGCTCCAGCGTGGTATTTAGCGTGGCGCTGTTCACGGTTATCCTGGGTACGCTGCCCTTTTCCTTTGCTCTGGACTGGACAAGAATCAGCTCCCGGTAAAACTGCAAGAGGAGGGAAAGCTTCCCCTCCTCTTGTTCCTTTTCTTTTAGTCTTTGTAGAATTCTATGGTTTACTGATGTCACACTTATTTCCCTCTGGTAATATCCTCATACCACTTGCCGTGGTGTGCCTGGGCATATTCGGCTGAGATCTTGCCGTTTGTCATGGAGTTCCAGGCTTCCGTCATCATCGGGTGGAAGACGCCGAGGTAGATATGCACGAAGAGCATCGCACCGCTAACAATAAATGCAATATCATGAACGAATACTGCCCATTGCAGCAGGGCTACCGGAGCAATGGTCTTGAAGAACCACATAATGATTCCGGTGATGACAAAGATTATCCCGAAGGCAATAACGATAAACCACCACAACTTCTGGCCGGTGTTCATTGAGCCCTGCGGGGGCATATCCTTCTCATTACCGAGGAAGTAATAGCTTGGGGCTGCCTTCAGCCACCCGATATCTTCAATACCCCAGGAAAAAGCTTGCTTTATTCCTCTTAAGGCCCCCTTAAAGTCCAGGGCAAGATAAATAAGCGGCGCCAGTACGAAGAAAACTACCGCGACGCGGTGGATAAGGCGGGTCCAGCCATCCTGCGCCAGGAACCCGAGCTGCGGGATAAAGAGAAAAAGTCCGGTGATAAAGAGAATGACGAAGGCGCCGGAATGCACCCAGTGCAGGACTCGTATCGGTTTGCGATATTTTTCAACTTCGCGCTGCATCTTTTTCCTCCTTTTTCGCATTGGCACGGGCAACGAGCCAGTTCAAGCCCAGCCCCACAATGGTGGCTCCGCCAACCGCCCAACCAAGTGGTTGGATTACATCCTGCCAGGCGATAGTGGCTGCGGAAATCCTGGGTTCCGCCGGTAGTCCATAAGCGGTGGGGTGGTCATCAAGAACGTAAAGCACGTGTAAGCCACCCAGCTCATTCTCACCATAGAGGTTAGCGTTGCTCCAGCCTTTGGCTTTCAGCTCCGCCACCTTCTGCCGCGCCAGGGCCAACATCTCACCCCGGTCTCCGTATTGCAGGGCGTGGGGTGGACATGTCTTAACACAGGCGGGTTCCCAGCCTGCATCAATGCGGTTTAGACCAGGGGTGGTACAGAATGTGCACTTGCTCATCTTACCGATGCCGGTGATATGGTTCTTTTCCAATCGTGGCACATCGAAGGGGCAGGCGTCGACGCAATAGCCGCAGCCGGTGCACAAATCCTCGTTATAGCCAACGAACCCGCCGGCATCATGGTAAAGGGCACCGCTGGGGCAGACCTTAACACAGCCAGCCTCAGTGCAATGCATGCAAGAGCGGCGAGTGAACAGCCATCTTACCTTACCCCCTGCCTCGACTTCACGGAACTCCATCTTGAGCCAGGTGGTGGGAGCAAGGTCCGCGGGGTTTTCGTAGCTACCGCGGTTGTTGGAAGCCACGCCGTTCTCCATGGTGGGTATATATTCGTCATTTTCATTCCACTGCTTGCAGGCTATCTGACAGCCGCGACAGGCGGTGCACAGGGTTGCATCATATAGTATTGCTTTTTCTGCCATCATTACCTCCAATCTAAGCCTTGCTTACATTGACCAGGAAGGCTTTATACTCCGGAATCGTGGTATTGGGGTCACCCACGTGTGGGGTGAGCACGTTGGCGCTGTCGCCGGTAGAGAGGCCGGTATAACCCCAGTGCCAGATCACGCCAACCTGGTGGACTCTGCTTCCATTCATCTGGAAAGGCTTAAAGCGTTTGGTAACCACCGCGACCACATTTACCTTGCCGCGCTTTGATTCCACGATAACACGGTCGCCATTGGCGATGCCTTTCTCTGCGGCAAGTTCCTCACTCATCTCACAGAACGGCTCCGGCATGGCTTCAATTACCCAGGGCATGTTTCTGGTCATCTGCCCGCCCTGCCAGTGTTCGCAGACGCGGTAGGTGCTGCAGACAATGGGATATTTATCCGGGTTACCCTGTTCCTCAGGACGCCAGATTGTTATCGCCGGATTTATCTGCTGGCTGGACATGGCGTTATTTACCGGTGATTCCCACGGTTCGTAGTGCTCGGGTAGCGGGCCATCAGTTCGGCCAAAGCCGAACAGACGGGACACGCCTTCCGGCTTCATGATGAAGGGCCACTTAGTATTTTCCGGGTCAACCGCTATTGGTGGCCAGCCGCCGTCAGGAACATCACCGGTCCATTTCCCGTCCTTCCACCAGATAACCGGGTGTTCTTTATCCCACGGCTCTCCGTTAAGGTCTACCGAGGCGCGGTTGTAGATAATGCGCCGGTTCACGGGCCAGCACCAGCCCCAATTGGGATAAAGGCCAATGTTATAGGTGTCCGGCGTTGGGTCACGGCGGGCAGCCATATTGCCATCCTCGGTATAGCTGGCGCAGTATAGCCAGTTGCCGGAAGTGGTGGTACCATCATCCTTTAACTTTCCAAAGCTGGCTGCCAGCTTACCTGTCGTCAGGTCATAACCATTGATTTCCTTGGCGACAGCATGGACATCAGGATGAGGTGCGCCATAGTCCCAGGCAAGGTTGGTAATGGACTCGGCGCTGGGCCCGCCCTCGGCGGAATAAAGCTCTTTGAGTTTCCTGGCTATCTGGTCAAGCATCCAGAGGTCATCCATAGCCTCGCCGGGGCCGTCTGCCGCTTTCCAGCGCCACTGGCTCCACCGGCCGCTGTTGGTGACGCTTCCCTCTTTCTCAAAGGAATTGAGGGCGGGGAGGAGGAAAACCTCGGTCTTAATATCAGCCGGATTTACTCCGGGGCGCTTCCAGAAGTTAGCGGTCTCGGTTTGCCAGATATCAGTAACGAGTAACCAGTCCAGGTTCTCCAGCGCTTTACGCTCAAGATTGGCGTTGGGGCCACCCACTGCCGGGTTCTGCCCCCAGCACATGAGACCCTTGATGGTGCCTTTAGCCATGGTTTCAAACAGGGCGATGTGGGTGTAGTTCTTGCCCGACTGCACCTTGGGCAGCCGGTTAAAGCCAAAATCATTGGCGCTGGTGGCGGTATTACCGTACCAGGCCTTGAGCAGGCTGACGATGTATTTGCTGTAATTGCCCCACCAGTTGGCGCTGTTGGGGTCATTCGTGGTTGGCGTTACCCTCTTGAGATAGTCAGCTAAGGTGGCGTCACTGTTCGTCGGCACCGCCAGGTAGCCGGGCAGGATATGGGAGAGGAGGCAGTGGTCTGTGGAGCCCTGCACGTTGGACTCGCCCCTCATGGCGTTTATGCCGCCACCGGCAACTCCAATGTTACCGAGGAGTAATTGCAGCATCGCGTAGCTGCGGATATTCTGGGTGCCATAAGTGTGCTGAGTAGTACCCATTGCGTACAGGATAGTACCGGCTTTACCCACCTGACCGCTGGCAGCATAGGTCTGGGTGGCCAGCAGGAATGCGTCTTCCGGACAGCCCGTAATCTTGTTAACCATTTCAGGTGTATAGCGGGCGAAATGCTTGCGCATAAGCTGGAAAACACAGTTCGGGTCTCGCAGCGTCTTGTCTTTCTTCGGGATGCCCTTTTCATCAAGCTGGTACTGCCAGGTGGACTTGTCATAAGCTCTCTTGCTGCTGTCATAGCCGGAGAAGAGCCCGTCCAGTTCCGCAGGGCCTTTAAAGTCTGGGTTAATCAGGTGGGGGGCATTGGTATATTCGGTGATGTAGGTCATATTGTAATGGGCCGGGTTGCGGTCAATATCATCCAGGACGTATTTAATCATGCCGCTAATAAAGGCGATATCCGTTCCAGAGCGCAGGGGACAATAGATATCTGACTTAGATGAGGTTCTGGTGAACCTGGGGTCGACACTGATTAATTTGGCACCCCTGCCTTTAGCTTCGGTGATGTACCCGAAAGCGGCGGGGTGGTTTTCAGCGGGGTTGGAGCCGATAGACATAATTACATCGGCATTAGCAATGTCATTCCAGTGGTTGGTCATGGCACCGCGGCCGAACGTTTCCGCCAAACTGGCGACAGTAGCGGAATGTCATATACGGGCGTGGTGTTCCAGATAGACAACCCCGAGTGCCCTGTTTAACTTGGATAAGAGGTAACACTCTTCATTGTCCAGAGCGGAACCGCCCAGGTTGGCGATGCCTTCGGTGCGGTTGACGATGTTGCCACCGCTGTCCCGCTCGGTGAAGCTGGCGTCTCTGGTGTCTTTGAGGCGGCGAGCGATGGTTTCAATCGCCCAGTCCCAGCTGGTTTCTTCCCAATCAGCTCCGCCGGGACGCCGGTAGAGAACCTTGCTCAATCGCCAGGGGTTGTCAGCAGAGAGCTGCCTCATGGAGGCACCCTTGGCGCAAGCGGCCCCCCGGTTGATGGGATGGTCAGGGTCACCCTCGATGTTGATTACCCTGCCGTTCTCTACGGCGACGATGAAGCCGCAGCCGGAGGCGTCATAGGGACATATGGTGGCAATCTCGCCTCGTTCCTTTTTGAGAGGGAGAACCCTGGGCCCGGCCAGGGCAACACCATCGCTCAGTGCTCCCAGCAGGAAAATGCCTCCCACACTGGCGCCGGAGGCCTTCAGGAATTGCCTTCGGTTTAGTTCCATGCTTCCTCCTTGTCAAAATCACTCACAGTGTACTATAAGTTCGTCTATTATACACCTGTACATTTAAAACACCAAAAGCGAGAGTTCTAATCTTATTAATATTCTGATGTCTGTATTTAATTATATTTTTGTGGATG
>CAYOKF010000118.1:0-5578 GCA_964404475.1 uncultured Dehalococcoidaceae bacterium
CAGAGGCTTGACACTATTCTCCTCAAGGTAGGCTATCCCCTCCCTCAGGGAATTAGCGGTAAACCAGGACGACAGCAGCCCCCTCCTGGATTGAGGATTGATCCAGGTGATGACCACGTTGCCCTGTATGTACTTATTCCCCTTACCGATATTCAGCAGCTCCTCAGTCGGCGTGATAAAGTCTGCCTCAGCCAGGTCTTCCCAGTCCCTGGGGTGCCAGGCATGATTCAAAGGCACAAAATCAACTTCCTCATAGACCTTATCAAATAACTCCGCCGTTAGTTCCGGCGTCATGTCCCGGCCGATATTGCACTCGTAACCATACGGGCCTGAAGGGTCTCTGGGATGGCTGTGGATGCTCGCTGATCCAGCTCGTACACATTCGATAATTGATGCGGCCAGCGATTCTATTGACCAGGGCGGCATATCCTTAACCCCGAATTGCTCCCATAACAGCTGCGGGTAATGACCGGGAAGAGCAGCTTCAACTATAAGCTTGTTTTCCATCGTGGGAATCTTCGGCTCCTTGAGGACACCGGCCACCATCTCACGCATCTCATTCTCGATATCGCTGCGTCCAGAGGCCGTTAGTTCCCGTGAATTTACCTCTGCTGACATTTTAACCACTCCTCCTGATGAGCATTTAGCCGCAATTATTACCTGTACCCGGTGCTATGAAACCTCACTTTGCCACTCCCTGACTACCTCATTAGAGAGGTCTTTAAATTCCTTCTCTGTTTTCAGCGGCCTCCCCAGCCACTCCCGGTAAAAGGTGTCCAGGTCAGGAAGGAAATCAAACATTACAGGGTAACCGAAGGGGACAGCCTCCACCTCAAGTTGATTGCCGCAACCGGGGCAGTAATACTCCCTGATTTCACACATCTCAAGATAAGGGCGGCTGCTGTAAGCCGGGGGGTATAATTCTTCGATTTCCTCTCTGGTATCTCTGACGTGAATCAAAGCCCTTAACTTCCAGTTTTCCCGGTAATCGCCAAACTCATAGCCACAGGTGCATTTAACCGGACGCTCATCACCTTTTTCAACAATGTAGAGCTCATCAGTCAGGGGCAACAGAATTCTCTCCGGCCAGGGCACCCTCTCTTGAAGTACCTCAATATATTTGTCAAACCGGTCTTCATCCTTATAGCCGCTTATTATCCATTTCACCCTCTCCCAGGGCAGCCTTCCCTCCACTAAATCCCTTATTATTTCCTTATGATATGATACCTCCGACATTTCAAGCCTCCTCAACTTTGAAAATAAAATCCGAAGGAACCCCCCAGAAGTTCCGGAACTCCCCTGGCCATCTCTCCCCCTTATCCAGGGAGCCATTGTACGCCTTCTTCAGAAGCGGAGGCATGTTCCCCTTAGCCACGTCCTGCCGCCGCTGCTGCCACCACTCTTTGACCGGAATTCCTTTGGCCAGTCTTTCCTTCTTCCTTTCCCCTCTGAGTTCGGCAGTCTTCTTCTCGTCTATTATCCACTCTTCAGCCTGCTCGTCGTATCTTGCTTCAATGCAATAAATACGCCGGCAACGCTCCGGGCTCAGCAGGCCATTGTCCAGGTCGTTCTTAGCCAGAGCAGGATCCCGCTTCAATGGGTCGCCAAATCCTCCGGCATTACCGCCGTAAGCGACCTGCAAAAAGTCACCAGCCTTGGCCACACCCTTAAAAAAGCGACTGGCACAGGTCTCCACCAGAAGTTCTCCGGTCAGGTTTTCCTTCATATCATCTTTTTCCGGGAAGGTCATCCCGTGGGCTAACGGTTTTCCCTGCTCAATCAGTTCCGCCGTATTGGCGTTAATAAGAAGCCTCGCGAACTGGTTTATTCCTGGATAACCACCGAACATTCCGGTATCCATATAAATTCTGTCGTTTGTGGCTTGAGGAGCGAGGTCACAGACCACCCGCGGCGACCTGTATATCATGTAGGTGGCGACTATTGGATATCCGCTGCGGAACTTTCCCCAGCCACAGCTATCAGGGAGTAACCCTCTCCCCGTGCAGACAATGGGATTGAGTATTTCCCAGACCTCAACATTGCCCATATCGGCGGGAGGGAGCCAGATAATGTAGCCGACAAAACCATCGCGAAGGGCGAAGGCACCACTGGCCATGGTTCCCGCGCACTCATTCTGTATCTGCCCAAAGTCCTGTCCCTGCTGGTTCTTACCGGAAAGTGCCCAGGGAAAGTGAGAAGGAGAACCGGCCAGAACCTCTTCAACAAAGCCACGGGAATAGAAACTCCTTGATTGCAGGCCTACAGCAATAGCGCCGAGTATGTTGGGACCACTCAAAAAGCCGCCGCTGGCGACAAAAGGATTGGAAGGGTTAAGGTATGTATCAGGGGGACAGTTCGTGTTCAGAAAGAGCATGGTTCCGGTATTGGCATGGCCGGTGTAAGCAATGGTCTGAGTAAGATACAAGCAGGTAGCACCAACCATTGCGGAAGGGCTGGAATTATTGGGGTGCCAGCCCCAGTTACCGGTACCGTCAAAGTCCCAGAAATACGTACCATCGGGTCTTATCTGAAAATCAAAGGGGATGAAGGTAATATGATCCTCAGCATGAAGGGGCGGCACCGGCATATCACTGTAATAATTCTCAGAAATCCCCACCGTCCGCAACCTCCCCGGGACCGTTCTCCGCTTCACTCTCTCTAATTGGGCACGCCTTTCTATCTCAATAAGCTCCTGCGTTGCCTGTCTATAGTAATCTATGCCAACTTCCCCGATAAGCGCCTTGATTTCTTCACGTACCTTGATATCCGCCGCCAGAGCAGCCTTTCTGTCAAGCAGCAGGATATCCGGCTGGCGGCAGTTATTTTTAATCCTTTCTTCGTTGACCTTAAACCACCGGTCATTCACCCCGGTCTTCTCCGCTGTAAAACGTATTCCCTCAACAAACCTCTCCGTGGCCAGGGAAGGTACCCCACCGGGAGTTATCCCTCCCATCTCGGTCTCCATAATCACCGTTCCCACCCAGCACACCAGTTCCCCTTCCCAAAAGACCGGAATAATATCATAGACATCAGCGGGGTGTAATCCGGCTATCATGTTATCATTGCAGGTAAAGATATCCCCCTCATTTATCTCCATTTCCTCTTCGTAATTGTGTTTTATCATCCACTTGATAACCTCGCCCATAATATCGACATGGATGATAATACCGGTGGACTGAATAATGCAATCCCCTGCCGGTGTATAGGCAGCAACCGCCAGTTCCGCCACCTCTCTGGCTATAGGGGAGGCACTGATCATCCTTACCTGTTCTCTTGCCGAAACCATCGCGGCGCGAAGTCGGCTATGAAGCAGCTCCAGTTTTAGAGGGTCACTGGTAGCCAATTCCAGTTCTTTAATTCCGCAGTAACGGCCGGTCTCCCGGTATGTCCTTTCGTTTTCTTCCAGTATTTCTATCAGGGTCTTGCCACCAAAGCCTATGCCTTTCATTCTAGACCTCCCTTATCCAAAGCCTTTTATATTCATCCACCACCACTTTCTTTCCCTCAGGCACGGGCATCGTGGTTGCCGGCGACTCAATTATAGCCAGACCTTTAACTTCATTGCCCGGCTGCAGCAAATCCATTTCATATAACCTTGCCTCTTTCCACACGCCCTTGTGGTAAACCTCCCTCTCCCCTTTATATGCTTCGTCAGGCGGGATTTTGCCCGCCAGGGGATACCTGCGCACCTCTGGCTTCGGCTTGGGTACCGAAGCACGCAGCCCGATCTCAAACATCTGGTAACCGGCTTCAGGATACCGGGCTCCATAAGCATATATGCGGGAGTAAGTTTCCTCAAAAGCACTTATCAGCCTGTCCATATCTTCGGCAGAGCTGATCCTTGACACCGGAGAGATAACCTCAAGGTCTTCGAGCTGGCCGGAATACCTGACATAGGCTATCTGCTCGAACTTGATTTCCTCTTTCCGGAAGCCTTCTTCAGCCATTTCCTGAACGGCTATTCTCTCCAGGTCAGCCCAAATATTATTAAGCGTAGCACCGGCATTAACCTTCACCTCAGGCGAGATACCGTAGGGGATGGTCACCAGGCATGACCTCTGGTATCGGTGCAGGTAGTCTGCCGTGGTACAGCCAAAGGCAGAGAAGGCCGGAGCCCAGGGAACGGTAAATATTCCCTTGACCGGCATCCCCTCGGCATAGCCGGCCATAAACAGGGGGCCGGCACCGCCGAAGCTTATCAAATAGTAGTCAGCCAGAGAATAACCCCTGATAGTGACCGCTGACTTTATGTGTTCCCTCAGCCGGGTATTGATGAGCTCCACAACTGTCTCGGAGAACTGATAGGGGTCAATGCCCAGAACATCAGCGCACTTCTCCTTGACCGCTTTGAGAGCCAAATCCTTATATACCTTCATCTTGCCGCCCAGGTAATAATCCGGGTTAAGGATGCCCATAATAAGGCAGCAATCGATTATGGTGGGCGTCTCGTTGCCCATGTTATAAAACACCGGGCCAGGGTCCGCCCCGGCACTTCCCGGGCCGATATCCAACCGCCTTGACTCCGGATCCACCCGGAGATACATCCCGGCACCAGCACCAAGGCTATCCATATACAAGGTGGGTATATTGTAAAGCATGCGCCCTGTTTCTACCTCACGCATAATCAGGGGTTCACCACCCATAATCAGCCCTACATCAAAACTGGTGCCACCCAGGTCGGTGCTAATAATATTAGGCATGTCCAGCACCTGAGAAAGGTATCTTGTTCCCAGAAGACCGCCAACCGGCCCTGAAAAGCAGGCCCGGTAAAGAGCCGGGTATCTCACATTAGCAATACCCCCGTCAGCTAACACTACCTGGAGGGGGTATTTAAAGCCCTTTTCCTGAAGCTTGCTCTCTATTCCCAGCAATTGCTTTTTCACCGGCTCCGCTCCCGCTGCCTGAAGGATGACGCAGTTCAGGCGGGAGACTTCCCTCATTATCGGCGCCAGCTCAGAGGAAAGGAAAAGGGGCACTTCCCTTCCGGTTTCCTTCATCACTTCTCTGGCTATTTCGGCAGCCCTTCTCTCATGGACAGGATTAACATAGGAACAAAGGAACAAAATGGCTATTCCTTCCACTCCCCTGTCCAGAAGCTCTTTTACCGCTTTTGTTACCTCGGACTCATAAAGGGGAATGGCGACGTCACCAAGACAGCCTATCCTTTCCGTGACGCCCCGGATAAGCTTTAAAGGCACCACAGGCTCATTATGGATGTGTGCCACTTTATGTGACCTATCAGCATACCCATATCCAGCGTGAACCTGGGCGCCACGTTCGTGCAGCAGGGAATGCTCATGGCCTTTAGTAATAATGATACCTGTCTTGGGGCCGGTCCGCGTCAGCAAAGCGTTGAGCATGGTAGTACCGCTGTAAACCGCGAGCTGCGCATCGGGGATGATTTCCTTTGCCCTCGTCTCCAGGTCTATCTGCCAATCTTCGAAAGCGTCTTTTAGTGACTCCCAGTAGCCCTGAGACTCATCTCTGGGTGTGGTAGACGCTTTACCCACGACAAAGTCCCCGTTCCTGTCCACCACAAAAGTGTCAGTCATGGTACCGCCTGAATCACTACCGACAT
>CAYOKF010000119.1:0-5567 GCA_964404475.1 uncultured Dehalococcoidaceae bacterium
AACCCTTTAGCAGCTGCCTCCTATAATCCGGGCGCAACGTGGCTGTATGTATCAAGGGTTATCTGGATACTGGTATGCCCTAGCCTTTTTGGGACTATCTTGGGGTGAACGCTTTGTTCGCAAGGCGAGGAAGTAGGTAAACACGGTTTTGAACGTAAAAAACACCTTGCCGGGGTAATTTACACCGGTAAGTCTATCTGGTGCTTTTTCACCATGTCTATTATGGCAGCCGCTGTTTTTTCATCAGGCTCTACCAGCGGCAGGCGCGGTTTGCCCACCCTGAAGCCAATCTGGTTCAAGGCGTACTTAACCGGGCAGGGATTAGAGACAATAAAAAGGGCATTGACCAGAGGCAGTAAGCGGCGGTGGATTTCAGCCGCCTCGGTTACCCGGCCGTTGACCATGCAGTCAATCATTTCCTTGATTTGCTTGCCGACCAGATGAGAGGCAACACTGATAACACCATAGCCCCCCAGCGCCATCAGGGCAAACGTATCCGTATCATTACCGCTCCAGACCAGGAAGTCATCACGGGTCTCACCGATAACCCTGGCAACCTGCTCCATATTGCCGCTGGCTTCCTTGATGCCGATGATATTATCAATCTGGCTCAAACGTACCACCGTCTCCACCGAAAGGCTGGTCACGGTACGCGAAGGCAGATTATAAAGGATGCAGGGCAAGCTGGTGCTACCGGCAATGGTTCTGAAGTGCTGGTACAGGCCTTCCTGCGAGGGCTTGTTGTAATACGGAACCACCAAAAGGCAAGCATCAACCCCTGCTTTCTCCGCCTCCCTGGTGGCGGCCACTGCCTCCGCCGTGCTGTTGCTGCCCGTACCGGCCACAATACTGCCACGGTCGCCAATGGCCTCTTTCACCTCAGCGAAGAGGCGCATTTCCTCCTGCCGCAACATGGTAGGCGATTCACCGGTAGTGCCGATCACCACCAGGCCATCGCTTCCCGAATCAAGCAGTGCCAGCGCCAGTTTCTTTGCCTGCTCATAGTCAACCTCAAAATTTTCCTGGAAAGGCGTTACCATAGCCGTTAATAATCTTCCCGGTTCTTTCATTATTGCCCTCCTGCTGGGCTTACCCAGTCTCTTTTCACCATTTCTTCGGCAATCTGGACTGCGTTCAATGCCGCCCCTTTACGCAGATTATCGGCAACGACCCACAGCACCAGACCATTAGAATTAGAGGTGTCCTGGCGAATACGGCCGACAAATACCTCATCGGTGCCAGCCGCCGACCATGGCTGTGGATAAAGACTGATGGCATTATCATCCAGTATCTTCACCCCCGGAGCCTGCGCCAGAATGCCGGTGGCCTCATCCGGAGATATAGGTTCGGAGAATTCAACATGTATTGACTCACTGTGCCCGATAAATACGGGCACCCGTGCACAGGTAGCGGAAATAGCAATATCATCAGCGTGCATTATCTTCCTGGTTTCCTCAACCATCTTCCTCTCCTCTTTGGTATAACCACTATCCAGAAAGACGTCAATCTCAGGCAGTATGTTAAAGGCTATCTGGTGAGGGTAAACATGGGGAACAGCCTTCTGCCCGTCCATTATCTGCCTGGTCTGCACCCTGAGCTCCTCCACCGCAGCCGAACCGGTTCCTGAGACCGCCTGGTAAGTATCAACGATGATGCGCTTGATAGGGTTTACCCTGTGCAGAGGGTATAACGCTACCACCATTTGAATTGTGGAGCAGTTCGGGTTAGCAATAATCCCTTTATGCCACCGGATATCCTCGGGATTGACTTCAGGTACCACCAGAGGGACATCAGGTTCCATCCTGAAGGCGGAGCTGTTATCAACAACCACCGCTCCCTCTCTAGCGGCTATCGGCGAGAAATGACGGCTGATCTCAGCCCCCGCTGAAAAGAGTGCGATATCTATACCCTGAAAAGATTCAGGAACCGTTTCCTTAACTTCAATTTCCTGGTTCTTAACCGATATTATTTTACCTGCGGAACGGTCAGAAGCCAGCAGGCAAACCGAGTTCATCGGGAAGCCCCGCTGCACCAAGACCTTGATAAACTCCTGCCCTACCATGCCGGTAGCGCCAACAATGGCGACGTTATATTCCTTCATTGCCCCCTCATAATCCAAGCAAAGAGTCCAGCCCGTAAACCAGCCCTTTACGATTAACCACTTCCTTGATAGCCAGTATCACCCCGGGCATAAAACATTCTCTGCTTATGGTGTCATGCCTGATGGTTAATGTCTGACCGGGCCCACCTAGAAGCACCTCCTGGTGTGCCAGAAGGCCGGGCAGACGGACGCTATGTACGGCCACTCCCTCAACCTGCTGTCCGCGGCTCACCAGTTCTTTCTCTTTTGCACCGGGCTGGATGAAGGCTTTGCCTCTGGCAGCAGCCATAGCACGGGCAGTAGCCAGGGCGGTTCCTGAAGGGGCATCAACTTTTCTTTCATGGTGCAGCTCAATGATTTCGGCGTAGTCAAGATATCTGGCAGCTATTTTCGCCAGGTGTATCATCAGTATGGCACCGAGAGCAAAGTTGGGAGCTACCACAACGCCAATTTTATGAGCTGTTGCCAGTCGTTCGATCTCACTCAGCGCGTCAGCACCCAGACCGGTGGTCCCGATTACCAGATTAACACCGTGCTTGGCAGCAGCACTTACTGCGGTCATGACCGCCGGTGCCACCGTAAAATCCACCATTACGTCCGGCTGACAGCTGGTAAGTATATAGTCTAAGTCAGAGGAAAGGGGTACCGTCTGGGTGCTGCCTGGTAAATTGAGACTATTGCCATCAACCTCCACCTCAACAGCACCAGCCAGTTGCGTTGCCGGCTCCTGGCACACGGCCTTAACCACCTCCTGCCCCATTCTCCCTGAGGCTCCTCTAACCACTACCTTTATTGGCTCCATAGCTTATTCCCCGATTTGGAACTGCCGGCTTTACTAACGGCGCCGTGGTTGGTATCCACCCCGGCTATCACGAGACTCACCTCTGGGGTAACGCGGCCGCCCCCCGGAGGGATAGCGTTGCTGCGGCGGGTGTTCGCCACCCCTTCTCGATGCATCACTCTTTCCGGATGATTCCCGTGCCCCTTCCTCCTCAAACATTGCCCGGCGCGAAAGATTAACCCTGCCCAGGTTATCAATGCCAATTACCTTGACGCTAACCTCATCCCCCACTTTAACCACATCTTCAACTTTGCCAACTCGATAATCGGCCAGCTCACTGATGTGAACCAGCCCTTCTTTACCCGGCAGTATCTCCACCATCGCCCCGAAGTCCAGAACCCGCGTCACCTTGCCGGTGTAAACGTCACCAACTTCAGCATCCTTGGTCAAATTCTGGATTATCTCTATTGCCCGGTGGGCAGCCTCTGCATCCGGCGAGCCGATAACCACCGTACCATCCTCGTTAACATCAATCGTGGTCTTGGTTTCACTAACAATAGCCCTTATGGTCTTGCCGCCACTGCCAATTACGCTGCCAATCTTATCAGTATCAATCATAATCTTATACATCCGCGGCGCATAACGGCTGACCTCTTGCCGGCTTTCGCTGATTGTCTGCCGCATTTTATCCAGTATGAACAATCTGGCTTCTTTACCCTGGGCCAGCGTTTTTTCAATAATCTCAAAGGTAAGCCCTTTAATCTTGGTATCCATCTGTATCGCCGTGATACCATCACTGGTGCCGGCTATCTTAAAGTCCATATCGCCATAAGCGTCCTCCAGCCCCTCAATATCCGTCAGAATGGCAAATTTGCCTTCATCATCGGTAATAAGGCCCATGGCGATACCAGCCACCGCCGACTTTATCGGCACGCCGCCATCCATCAAGGACAGACTGCCCGCACAAACGCTAGCCATCGAGGTACTGCCACTGGAACTAAGCACCTCGGAGACGAGGCGAATAGTATAAGTAAAGTCTTCATCCTTCGGCAGAACCGGAATAAGAGCCCGCTCCGCCAGCGCCCCATGCCCGATTTCCCGGCGGCTGGTAGAACCTATGCGCTTTGCCTCGCCGTTAGAGAAGGGAGGAAAATTATAGTGATGAATAAAGCGCTTGCTCTCCTCGATACCCAATCCATCAAGCATCTGCTCTTTTTTGGTTGACCCCAGGGTAGTTATTGACAATACCTGCGTCTGCCCGCGCGTGAACAACGCCGAGCCATGTGTCCGCGGTAAAAGCCCCACTTCACAGCTTAGCGGGCGTATTTCGGTCAGACCACGTCCACCCAGCCGTTTTCCCCGGTTAAGTATCCCTGACCGCAACTCTGCCTTAACCGCAGCATCAAAGGCAGAAGAAACTTCTGCCTCAGAGAAAGAACCTGCCATTTCTTCAACAAGCTCTGCTTTCGCTTCCTCAGAAGCCTTATCCCGTTGCGCTTTTTCCGGATAGCTTAAAGCCTGAGCAAGCCTTTCGCTGAGACGGTCTGAAGTGATTGGTACGCCACCCTTACCATCCCCGCCACCCGCCGGCAATTCAATTTTCTGTTTTCCCAGGCTCTGCTGAAGCTGCTCCTGAAGCCGGATAATTTTCTGGTTTGCCTCATGGCCAAATTTAATCGCCTGCTTGATTATCTCTTCAGAGACCTCTTTAACCCCTGCCTCTAACATAATAACTCTATCTTTGGTGCTGGCAACAACAAGGTCAATCAGGCTATCCTCAAGATCAGCCATGGCTGGATTCAGCACCAGTTCACCATTAATATAGCCAACGTGGACCGCACCTACCGGACCATTAAATGGCACCTGTGATAAGGACATAGCCGCCGAGGCACCGATAACGGATAGTGTATCCGGATCATTTTCCTGGTCAGCAGAAAGAACAGTGGTTATAATCTGAATATCATTACGCCATTGCTTCGGTAAAAGCGGCCGTATCGGGCGGTCAGTAAGACGGCAGGCTAAAATCGCTTCCTCACTGGGGCGCCCCTCCCTGCGGATAAACCCCCCCGGGATTTTGCCAGCCGCATAAAGCCTTTCCTCATAATCTATGGTTAAGGGCAGAAAATCCACCCCCTCACGCGGTTCTTGATTGAAGCAAGCGGTAACCAGCACCACGGTTTCTCCATAGCGAACTGTCACCGACGCGTCCGCCTGCCCCGCCAGCTTCCCTACCTCTATAACAAGACGACTATCCCCTATTTCACAATCGAATGTCTTAGCTTCTAACAATTAACTCTCCTCTACTGTTCCCTTTATTTACGCAAGCCGAGTATCTGGATAAGCTTGTTATACCGGCCCATATCTTCTCTGGTCAGGTAATTCAATAACCTTCTCCGCTGGCCAACAAGCTTAAGCAACCCTCGCCGCGTGTGATAATCGTGCCGGTTAGCTAGCATATGCCTGGTCAGCTCATTTATCCTCTCGGTAAGTAGAGCTACCTGAACCTCAACCGACCCCGTATCACCTTCCTTGGCTTGATAAGTACTGATAATTTCTGTTTTCTTTTCCTTGTCCAAACTACCTCCTCCACAAGTGGATATTTAATATTTTACCTATAACTTTATAGCGAAAATTATATCATATAGCAGATTATATGTAAATTCACACAAGCTATAAAAAGATAAA
>CAYOKF010000120.1:0-5504 GCA_964404475.1 uncultured Dehalococcoidaceae bacterium
TTACGATGTTTGGCGATGATAATATCAGCTTCTTCTCTGGGATACTCTTTATCCGGGTGCTGGACTTGCCATTCTTCTTCGGTAGAATAGTATTCATCACGGTAGATAAACAGCACAATATCAGCATCCTGTTCAATACTGCCACTTTCACGGAGGTCAGAGAGCTGGGGCTCGTGTGACGCCCGCCACTCCACAGCCCGGCTGAGCTGGGATACGGCAATCACCGGCACGTTAAGCTCTCGCGCCAGTGCCTTCAGGGAACGGGATATATAGCTAATCTCCTGGACCCGGTTTTCCCCTCTACCTTCACCCTGAATCAACTGCAGGTAATCAATGATAATGAGATCAATGCCTCGCTCGAAGTGAAGGCGGCGCGCTTTGCTGCGTATTTCTACCACCCGGAGTTGGGGTGAATCATCTATATAGATAGATGATTCGGCAAGAACACCGATGGCTTCCATGATTTTTCTTTCGTCTTCCTCACTGTGGAGTCCCAGGCGAACTCTCCTTGAATTCACTCCGGACTCACTGGCCAACAGGCGCAGTACGAGAGATTCCCGGGACATCTCCAGGCTAAAGAGAGCCACGCAGGCCTTCTGGTCTACAGCGGCATTTCGGGCGATGTTAAGCGCCAGACTGGTCTTGCCCATACTGGGCCTGCCGGCGACAATAACCAGGTCCGAGCGCTGAAATCCGCCCAGGAAGTCATCAAGACCCGTGAAGCTTGATAATACGTAAGGCATGGGTTCTTCCGGGGAACCTTCCGGCCCGGAAGGCGGGGTGGGCTCAAAGTATTTATCCAGCACCTGGCGGATATGAGCGAAATCCCGCGGGCTTTGCCCGTGGCGTATGCGAAACAGGATATCCTCTGCCTGAGTAAGGCTGGTGTCAACATCGGGGCCGGCTTCATGGCCAATAGTGGCAATCCTGTCCGCCGCCCGTATCAGGTTACGCATGACCGAAAGGCGGTAGACAATCTGGGCGTAGTGCTCAATGTCCAGTGATGTGGGGCAGATGGATATTAAGTGGCTTAAATGGGCGGCCCCGCCACATGCCTCGAGTCTATCCTGGCGCGCCAGTTCCTGAGCCACGGTTATCTGGTTTATGGCATCATTGCGCTGGTAGAGGGCAAGGCAGGCGCCGTAGAGCCATTGATTTTGCTCATAGTAACAGTCTGATGGCTGAAGGAAACTGGCAATTTTGTAGATGGAGTTGCCATCAATCAATAACGAGCCAATGACTGCTTCTTCGGCATCAGGGTCATGCGGAGGCAACTTTTCACTGTACAACCTATTCCGTCTCCTTGACTTCTCCCGTCGTTTCTTCGGTTATTACTTCCTCCTCTTCCGCCGCCTTTTCTTCAGCCTTGTCGGCTTTTTTCTCTTTGCTTTCTTTCTTCGCTTCCCCCGCCTTTTCCTCAGCCAACACAGCCAGCTTTATTTTGGGCATTATCTCCTTGAATAACCGGACCGGTACTTCGTAGTTACCCAGTTCGCGTATTGGCTCAGCCAGTTCTATCTTCCTTTTGTCGATCTCCAAACCCAGGCTGTTGCTGATACCCTCGGCAATGTCACTGCTGGTGATGGAACCGTAAAGGCGCTCCTTGGCGCCGACTTTTGCCTGGAGAGTGATTTCACTACCCTCCAGTAGCTTGGCGAGTTCGGTCATTTCCGCCTCAGTTTGTGCCTGGATTTTGACCTTCTTTTTAAGCTGCGAGTCCAGTATGTTGGAAGCTGCCGAGTTAGCTAATACCGCGAGCTTTCTGGGTATCAGAAAGTTCCTGGCATAGCCATCAGCGACTTCTCTTACCTGGCCAACTTCAGCCACATTGGGTACGTCTTCTATAAAAACAACCTTCACAAATCTCTCCTTTGATGGTAATTATACTGCACTTTCCGCTGGTGGTGAAGTGGGAATTATATTTTAATATTATTCCGCTATTATTCCGCGAGGTATTTATCAGCTGATATAGCCGCGGTGGCACCATCGCCGGCCGCAGTAATAACCTGTCGTGCCGAGTTGTGGCGGATATCGCCAGCGGCAAAGATACCGGGTATCTCTGTCTCCATCAGGTCATTGGTGATGACGGCGCCAGCAGCGTCCAGCGGTAAGAAATCCTTGAGGAAAGCGGAGTTTGGCTTGAAGCCAACTGATATGAAAATACCGGCAGACTCCAGTGTTGCTTGCTGTCCCGTTTTTACCTCGTGGATTTTAAGTCTTTGCACCAGATTATCCCCTTCAATTTCATCCACAACCGTGTTCCACAGGAATTCGATATTCGGTTCGGCAAAGGCTTTTTCCTGGACAATGCGGGTGGCACGAAGCTGGTCGCGCCGGTGGATTACAATAACCTTGCCGGCAAACCGGCTGAGGTGAAGCGCCTCGGTCAGTGCCGCGTCACCACCGCCGACAACTGCGACAGTCATCTCCCGGAAAAAGGCGGCATCACAGGTAGCACAGTAAGATACTCCTCGACCGGTGAACTCCTCCTCTCCGGGTACACCCAGCTTCTGTCTCTCCGCACCATTGGCAATAATTATCGCTCTGGCAGTGAAATTGCCCTCAGGAGTTTTGACTAACTTTTGTTGTCCCTGTAGCTCAATGCCGGTAACTTCAGCATTGATTGTGGCCAGTCCGTATTTGGTCGCTTGCTGGTGCATTAACTGGGTTAGTTCCGCACCGCTGATGCCATCGGGAAAGCCGGGGTAGTTATCCACCTGCTCGGCGTTTAAAATATTGCCGCCGACTATCCCTCTTTCCAGGAGCAGGCTGCCGAGTCTATCCCTGGCTGTGTAAACGGCAGCCGAGAGCCCGGCGGGGCCACCCCCGGTAATGATGATATCGTATTCATTTTTTAATTTTTCCATTGCTTACCTGCAAGACCTGGTTTCAATCTGGGCATCAATAACATCCAGCAGCATGCGCAGATCAAATTCTCCAGAAATCCGTATTTTATCATTGATAACCAGCAACGGCAGGGATAAATTCTCTTTACTGACCTTCTTTCGCCATTCCAGAGAGAGGGTGTCAGTTGCCCCGGACAGGTCCGAGTACTTCAGAGCTATCCGGGTAGAAAACCTTTCCTTGATTTGCCGGCTGGCCTGTGCCAAGTTCTCTGCCCGTGACCAGTCAACCCCGCAGTGGGCTTCGCACTTCTCGGAGTTGCTGTCGTCTATGATGGTAATCCAGATATTATTCTTGGTCAAGAGCCGCGTCCAGTATCTCTTTTAACTGATTTTTAGGCCTGAAGCCGACTATATTGGAGATTGGTTGTCCGCTTTTGAAGATAAGCATGGTGGGAATACTCATGATACCGTATCTGCCGGCAATCTTCGGGTTTTCATCCACATTCACCTTGCCAAAGCTCACCTTGCCCTCGTATTCCTCGGACAGTTCATCGACCACCGGGCCTACCATCTGGCACGGTCCGCACCAGGGTGCCCAGAAGTCAACCAGCACCGGCGTCGTTGCCTGGGAGACAATTTCGTCGAAATTGCCATCATCAATGTTGGTTGTTTTGCTCATAAATTCCCTCCTTAATTTTACGTACCATTTCTCGTTCCGTTGTCTCTTTAGCCAGACCGATGGCATTGTTAATCGCCTTGGCCTGGCTGCGCCCGTGGGCAATGATAACATTACCTTCAATACCCAGAAGGCATGCTCCGCCATACTCTGTATAATCCATCTTTTTCGCTAGGGAGCGCAGTCCGATATCGCTGAGCAGATTGCGCCCCCGCAGGTGTGACAGGCTGGAAAAGATGTGCCCCATCTGTCGTGCTGAATTTAGGAAAGTGTCGCAGATACCTTCTATAGACTTGATTACTATGTTGCCGGTGAAACCATCGGTAACAA
Organism: uncultured Dehalococcoidaceae bacterium; assembly: GCA_964404475.1. Classification (GTDB taxonomy): domain Bacteria; phylum Chloroflexota; class Dehalococcoidia; order Dehalococcoidales; family RBG-16-60-22; genus CAYOKF01. Next base: position 3,853 of record CAYOKF010000120.1, read on the forward strand.
TAACATGGGCGGTTCCTCTCAGCACATCCTGCCCCTCGATGTTTCCGATGAAGTTCAAGTTCTTATCGCTGGCGATAAGCTGGTAACTTTCCTGGGTTAGGCTGTTGCCTTTGCCTTCTTCCTCTCCGTTATTGAGTAAGCCGATACGCGGCGAGTCAATATCAAAAATATTCTTACTGCAGATGGAGCCGAGCTGGGCAAACTGAAGCAGGTGCTTGGGACGGCAGTCTGCATTGGCGCCGGCATCAACCAGCAGGGTGGGGCTGGGCAGGATGGTATTAAGGAAGCAACCTATGGCCGGTCTTTCCACGCCGGCTATCTTCCCCAGGTTGAGAAGGGCGGCACATAACACGGCGCCGGTATTACCGGCCGAAACAAAGGCGGAGGCTTTGCCTTCTTTTACCATATTGATACCCACCACGATTGAAGAATGGGGTTTGCTGCGGGCCGCCTTCATAGGTGATTCGTGGGGGCCTATCGTCTGACGGGCCTCAACGATTTTGATGCCGGGTTTGCCTTTAGCTCCCCCCAAGAGCACATGAAGTATCGACCTCCTTCCCACCAGGGCTATCTCAACCCCGTGTTCCTGTGAGGCTTTGATGGCTCCCTTGACTATTTCATGGGGGGCATAATCCCCACCCGCAGCATCAACGGCAATTATCATCGTTTTCCTCTAGTTTATTTTACTGACTACTGGTACTTCTCTCCCACAGGTCGCAGCGTCCTCCCCAGCGAGCCAGCACCTGACCATTAATGGAAAGCTGGGCAATCTCACATAAATTGGGGCAGGCTTTACATTCAAACGACGAGGTATGGTATTCAATTTCACTCACGCCAAAGCCTTTGAATTGACTGCCGTTGTCGCTCTCACTCAGCTTCTCGCGGGCCAGCATGGCGGCGCCGATGGCTCCCATTAGCTCGTGGTGTTCTGGCACCATGATTTCAGTGTCAATTTCCTCTCTCAGTGCCTTGACGATACCCTGATTGAAGGCAACCCCGCCCTGAAATACGATGGGCGGCCGAATTTCTTTGCCGGTGCCGACATTGTTGAGGTAGTTGCGTACCAGCGCCTGGCACAAACCGTAAATTATGTCCTCAGTGCGGTGTCCCATCTGCTGTTTGTGAACCATGTCTGATTCGGCGAAAACCGTACAGCGCCCGGCAATCCTGACCGGCGTTTCACTATCCAGCGCCCGCCGGGCAAAATCCTCAATATTCATATTCAGGCGCAGCGCCTGGTGGTCAAGAAAGCTGCCCGTGCCGGCAGCGCAGACCGTATTCATGCCGAAATCAGTGACTACCCCGTCTCTGATGATGATTATCTTACTGTCCTGGCCACCGATTTCAATAATAGTTTGCACATCAGGTACAAAATGCAGCGCCGCCACAGCATGGCAGGTAATTTCGTTCTTAATCAGGTCTGCCCCAACGATAACCCCGGCCAGGTAGCGGGCACTTCCGGTAGTCGCCACACCCAGAATCCTGGCATCAGCGGTAAGTTGCCGCCTGGTTTCTCTTAAGCCCTGCTGGATTACAGTAATGGGTTTGCCTTCTGTGGGCAAATAGAGGTTTGTAATTAAATCGTTATTTTCATCGATTATGGCTAGTTTAGTGGTGACTGAACCAACATCAATGCCAAGATAAGCTTCCAT
>CAYOKF010000121.1:0-5475 GCA_964404475.1 uncultured Dehalococcoidaceae bacterium
GGGCGCCCCTGCTGGCCCTGGCGCTGACTTTCTGCCTTATTTCCCTGATAGGAATGCCACCGGCGGCCGGTTTCATGGCCAAGTTCTATATCTTCAGTGCTGCCGTGCAGAACCAGTTGCTATGGCTGGTGATTATCGCCGTGCTCAACAGCGTCATCTCTGCCTACTACTATCTGCGCGTGGTGAAGGTGATGTGGTTTGGCGAGCCCGCTTCTGAAGAAAAGGTGCCTTCCTCCGGCTCACTGCGGCTGGCACTGGTGATCTGCTGTGCCGGTGTGCTGATACTGGGCGTTGTTCCTGGCCTGGTAATGCGGCTGGCCCAGTTGGCCGCCAATATCTTTGTCTTCTAGCTATCGCACCAAGGCCGGGTAAACCTTACCGTATAGCCCCATTGAATTATCAGGAAAACTTCTATGTGGTCATTTCGGCAACCAGGCTCTATGCGGTGGGGATACTGGTGGCGGTAGCCTTGGCGATGAGTTTGCCTTCCTGATTGGTCACTGTAATCTCGGAGATACCCACCCGCCGTCCGCTCCGCACCACCCGGCACTCGGCGGTGAGTTCATCACCTGCCTCTGCGCCGGCCGCGAAGTGGATATTGAACTGAGAGGCGACGCTGGGATAAGCAATAGAATTGCAGGCGTAAGCAAACGCCTGGTCAGCTACAGCCATGATGATGCCGCCGAAGGTGAGGCCGTGGAAATTCTGGTACTCGGGCTTGAGCTTCATTTTTACCATGGAGTAACCCGGGGTTAGTTCCAGCAGCTGCATGTTCAGGAAGGAAGCAATCGGCTCAACCTTCTCTTTATCCCTCAAATCCGCTATGCTGTCGGTTGCTTCTTTGTTCTGCCCGGTCATTTCGGTGGTGTCTCCTCCGCTTATTCCCCGTTCCGGTGTAATGGGGGCAATGCCCCGGTGAGTGCGCTTTCGGTTTCCTTTCTGCCCTGGTCAAATATGGTGAGGTTGATCTGGCGGATTTTCTCGGGCAGGTGTCGGGATATGCAGTCCTTCCAGACAGGTTCATTGAGTGGCAGGAAGGCAGAGACGCATCCCAGCATAAAGGTATTAACCGCCCTGATGTTGCCCAGCTCTTCAGCCCGCCGGGTGCCATCGATGAAGTAAACGCGGTCGGTGCGCTGTTTCAGGAGGTTGGCTATCTCTTCATCACCGGGGTAGCGCTCCTTGCCCAGGCTGACGGATTGTGGCGGCATGGCATGATTATTGATGATAGCGATGCCCCCGGGACGGAGGTGCTGGCTCCAGCGGGCAGCCTCCAGTTTCTCAAAGGAGAGCAATATGTCCACCTCGCCGGCGTTGATTAAAGGGGAACGGACCACGTCGGCAATTCGCACGTTGCTGATAACACTGCCGCCGCGTTGCGCCATGCCTAGGGTATCTGTCTTCTTGACATCATAGCCAGCCATCAGGGCTGCCTCACTGATAATGTCACTGGCCAGGATAACCCCCTGACCGCCCACCCCGGTAACCAGCAAGTCAAATTTGGTCACTTGTTTTCCTCTTTTTTAGATTGCGGGGCAATCGCCTTGCTTGGGCAAAGCTGCTGGCAGATGGTGCAATGGTCACCCGCGCAGAGTGCAGCCTCAATTTCAACCTTTCCGTCAGCAGTCTGTATGGCGGGGCACCCGATGAGCAGACAGGTGCCGCACTGGTTGCATTTCTCAATGTCAATGGCTCTGGGGTTGGCTCCTCTCGGTACGTGCACCGCGCAGGCGCCACGCACGATAATAACCGAAAGCTCTGCGCTGTCCAGTGAAGTTCTTACCGCTGACCGTAATTCCTTTATGTTGAAGGCATCAACCACTTTAACATCGTTGACGCCAATCCCCCGCGCCAGGTTTTCCAGCTTCACGGCTCTGGTCTCTTTACCCCTTGCTGAAATGCCAGTTCCGGGGTGACCCTGATGCCCGGTCATGGCGGTGGTGCCGTTATCCAGTATAATAACCGTTATCTGCCCTTCGTTGTAAACCGCGTTGACCAGGCCGGTGATGCCGGCATGGATAAAGGTAGAATCCCCGATAACCGCCACTATTTTACTTTTAATACCGGCCTTTTCCATACCGAGGGCCTGTCCGATGCTGGCGCCCATGCAGGCGCAGGTATCCATGGCGCTGAGTGGAGGGTAGGCCCCCAGCGTGTAGCAGCCGATATCCCCGGTGATGATCAGCCGGGGCTCTGCCGAAGACTTATCTTTAGGCCTGGCACGCTGGCCGATGCTGCTGAGCACGAAGAAGACGCCGGCATGCGGGCAACCAGGGCAGAGCAGAGGAGGGCGCTTGGGCAGGTCCGGGGCTATTTCGGGCGATGATTGTGGTGCTCCGGAGAGCAGCCCAGCCCTGCGGCTGCCTTCCTCAATGACGCGGGCGCTTAGTTCCCCCACCCGGGGAATGAATTCCTTTCCGGTAACCTCTATCCCCATTGCCTGAATGTTTTCCTGGAGAAACGGGTCAAGCTCTTCAACGACGATCAACCGCTCCACCTCGGCGGCAAAGTTGCGGATCAGGTTCCGGGGGAGGGGGTAGGTCATCCCCAGCTTGAGGAAAGAAGCTTCGGGAAAAACCTCGCGGGCATACTGGTAGGCGACCCCGCTGGTCACAACCCCGAGGTGGCGGCCACCCCGGGTTACCTGGTTTAAGGGAAAAGCCTCGGCAAATTCGGCCAGTTTAACCATACGCTCCTCAACCAGGGGGTGCCGTAGCCGGGCACAGACGGGCAGCATCACGTACTTCTGCATGTCATAGGGAAAGGCTGGCTTTCCCCGCGGATTTACCCGGCCCTGTTTTATCTCCACCACTGACTTGGAATGGGAGATACGGGTCGAGGAACGCACCAGTAGCGGGGTGTCAAATCTCTCGCTGATGTCAAAGGCTACTGCCATCAGGTCATAGGCTTCCTGGCTGTCGCCAGGCTCCAGAACAGGCACCTTGGCCAGCTTGGCGTAGTGGCGGGTATCCTGCTCATTCTGTGAACTATGCATCCCGGGGTCATCAGCACAGACCACTACCAGACCGGCGTTGACGCCGGTAGTTGAGACACCCAGAAAAGCGTCACTGGCCACGTTCAGCCCCACATGCTTGAGGGACACCATCGCTCTGGCCCCGGCGTAGGATGCCCCCATAGCTACTTCCATGGCCACCTTCTCGTTGGTGGACCATTCGGCATAGATGTCATCAAAGCCGGCCAGATTTTCCAGTATCTCGGTGCTGGGGGTTCCGGGGTAAGCCGCCGCTACCATGACTCCGGCGTGGTAGGCACCGAGGGCTAATGCTTCATTTCCTGAGAGCAGTTTTTTCATCTTCCGTTCTTGAGCAGGTGGATTCAGGTAGGACTAGGCTTGCCCAATTTTACCATACCTGCTCTGGAGCCAACAACCGGCGTGCCGCTTAACTTGATAACGAATGTTCACGAAATGTTTATGCGCTGGCGGTGAATCTTTACGTCCCTTTTACCGTCCGGGGGATAGGCTATGGCTGTATTGGCAGAGACGGAAGCTGGTAAGCCATGCCACGACAGATAATACAACAGAAACCGGGGGCTATATCGCGGCTGATACCACTAGCCTTACTGGCAGCCCTAGCTTTAAATATTGCCGGCGCGGGTATCGCCACGGCAAATTCCGTCTGGATTCAAACAAGTCAGGCGGAATTTGGGGCGGGTACAATGGTAAACGCGGACGCTGCTAGCAGCCCGGGAGACGTTACGCTGGCTATTGACCCGGCCAGCGAGCAGCTGGACCAGAACAACCCTTACCACTCCTGGCAATGGCACACGGTCAAAGATGAAGACTGGTGCGCTCAAAGCTTTGTTGCCGGCATGACAGGCAGTCTCACGAAGGTCGCTCTCTACCTCAAGAAAAAGAATAACCCGGGGCAGTTAACTATCGAGATCAGGGATACTGCCGGAAGCAACCATGAACCGGGGGACACGGTTTACACCAGTATTACCACCAGTGATGTTGTTTCAAGTTGGGGTCAGGAGTACCAGTTTACCTTCTCTTCCCCGGCAACTCTCACCAGCGGCACCCATTACGCCATTGTCCTGCATGAACCCGGCGGTGTGGGAGGCAATGGCAGGTATTGCTGGGCCGAGTTTAGTGACTATGACATCTACCCTGATGGGAACGCCTGGCTCAGTGATGACAGTGGCTCCGGGTGGTCAGCGGGAGGCTGCGGTATTCATGATTTCTACTTTACAACGTATATTACCGGCGGTTATTACTCCTCGGGGGCATTAACCTCCTCCGTTCATGATACCGGCTATGCTGCTGACTTCGGCGCTGTTTCCTGGAATGCCACTACTCCAGCGGGAACAACACTGAAGTTTCAAATAGCCACCAATAGTGACAATTCAACCTGGAATTTTAAGGGGAATGATGGCACTTCAGGAACTTATTACACTTCAAGCGGCGCCGGTATCTGGACAGGTCACGACGGTGACCGATATATTAAATACAAAGCCTTTTTCGACACGGGTGATAACAGTAAAACCCCGACACTCCATGACGTCAGCATAACCTATGTTCAGCAAATCGTACTGCCCGCGGTAGTCACCGGTAACGCCACACTGGTTGAGGAGACCACGGCAAGACTTGGCGGGACAATCAGCGGTGACGGTGGCGAAGCCTGCCAGTATCGCTTTGAGTATGATACTGATTCTGGTGAGCCGTATACCTTTAACACGGCGTGGACAGGAAATCTCACTGTCGGGCAGCCTTTCAGTGCCAATGTTACCGGCCTGAGTGAGGGCACTAAATACTATTACCGGGCGCAGGCGAAGAACAGCCACGGCACCGGCTGTGGCGTGGAGCTGGACTTCCTGACCAAGCCGGACCCGCCGGTTACTTTTACCGCCGGCGTGGCCGGTGACACCCGGATAGACTTGAGCTGGACAAAAGGAGCGGGGGCTAACCGTACCATGGTGCGGGGTAAACTGGGAGACTATCCCGCTGACCGTGATGACGGTTATCCGGTCTATTTTGATACCGGAACCAGTGCCTCGGACACCGGCCTGACCCCGAACACGACTTACTACTACAAGGCCTGGTCAGAGGTTACGGGCAGCCAGCAGTGGTCAGACGGTTTTGCCGCCGCCGTGACCACTACGGGGAGTGCTGAACCGCCGACGGCTGTCGGCGGGACGGTGTATCCGGTTAACAAGGCTGGAGTCATGGCTCCCTGGCTTGGCTCGTTCGCCGGGTTGTGCGCAATTATCATTAATGTTATCTTCCGTCTCTGGAAGAAACGTGCCCGCCGGGTGCGGGCAATCTGAGCCGGAGTCCGGCCCTTCAGCTCCAAGCCCTCATTTTCACGGTAATCCTTATATGTTATAGTTATTAATATGCAGGAGAAGTGGCATAATCTAAGCCCGGATGAAACCCTGCGGGCGCTGGGGTCAAGGCGCTCCGGACTGGCCGAAGAAGAAGCTAAAGCGCTGTTGCTTCAGTACGGGACAAATGAG
>CAYOKF010000122.1:0-5355 GCA_964404475.1 uncultured Dehalococcoidaceae bacterium
ATACATTCCCGGGAAAAGAATTTGACAGTTCGTCCATATATTCATACAATACTCATTTGTGGCATTAGTTAAATTAGCAGAGCGTTATGACTTATATCTGGCAGCGTAAACCGGGTGATAAGATTTTTCGCCCCCGCCGCATCAGGCGCTTTCGCCTGAGAAGAGTACTGGGGGTTTCCGCGGTATTCAGCGCCGGTTATGGAAATGTCGGCTCCTCCATCTACTACGCACTGGGCATTGTCGCCCTCGTAGCACTGGGGGCCACTCCGATTGCGCTGGGCATCGCGGGTATTCTCTTCATCTTCACCGCCCTTACCTATGCGGAAGGAACATCCACCCTGCCCGAAGCCGGCGGTTCCGCCAGTTTTGCCCGGCACGGCTTTAATGACCTGGCCGGTTTCAGCGCCGGGTGGGCACTGATGCTGAGCTACATCGTCACCATCGCCATCTCTGCCTTCACCATACCCCCTTATCTGGGTTTTTTCTGGGAGCCATTTAAAGCCTCGCCCATTATTGGCACCACTGCTTCTATGGGTATCGTCTTTTTCTTAATGGTCCTGAATGTTATCGGTATCAAAGAAACCTCGGTGGTTAACATCGGCGCCACAGTGCTGGATATCGCCACCCAGGTTTCACTGGTGGTCATAGGTTTTATACTGCTTTTCAATCCCGTCGTTCTATGGCAACGCATTATCGAGAACTGGCCAACGACGGAGAACCTGATTCTGGGCATAGCTCTGGCTTCTATCGCTTACACCGGCATCGAAACCATGTCACAGATGGCGGAGGAGACCAAACAACCGGAGAGAAGGGTGCCCCGGGCGCTGGTGATGATGATAGTTACCGTACTGGTTATTTTCGCCGGTATTTCCCTGGTATCCCTGTCCGCCATGTCACCCCAGGAGCTAGCCTCGGAGTGGGCACGGGACCCGGTTGCCGGTATCGCTTTTTACCTGCCGGTAGAATTAATACGCACCGTCCTGAAACCATTGATAGCTATTCTTGCCGGCACCATTCTGCTGATAGCCACCAACGCCGGGATTATCGGCATTTCCAGGCTGGCTTTCTCTCTTGGCAGTCACAAACTGGTGCCGCCGTTTATCAGCCGGATACACACCCGCTTCAAGACTCCCTACGTATCAATAATTTTATTCAGCGTAATAGCTATTTTCATCCTGCTACCGGGCTTTTTCGCCACTGATGTCTTCAAAAACATGGGGGCCCTGTATACTTTCGGGTCGCTATTAGCCTTCATGTTCGCCCACGCTTCAATTATCAGCCTGAGAATCAGAAAACCGGAACTGCCGCGGCCCTTCAAGCTGGGCTTTAATATAAAAATCAAGGGGCGTGAACTGCCCGTAAGTGCCATCATCGGTTTAGTGGCAACTGCCGCGATATGGATAATCATCTTAATCACCGAGCCTTACAGCCGCTGGGTCGGTTTCGCCTGGATGGCTATCGGCCTGGTTATCTACTACTTCTACCGGCGCCGGCAACGGGCAACATCAAACCACAACGGAGATATATGGCAAAGGCAGAGTAATTTTAAAGCGCCAGATAGAAAGCAACGATTGTAGATTTTGAATAAGAGTAATATAATGTCCGTTAGCAAATTAAAAGCAGTTAGGTATGGTATTTAAAAACATTCTAGTACCGGTAGCCGGTTATACCGCTGATGAAGAGGCAATGCGGCTGGCCTGCCGCATGTCGAAGAAGGACAAGAGTAAACTCTGGTCAGTTTATGTGGTTACCATCAAACGTGCCCTACCACTCGACGCCGAAATAGAGTCTGAAATTAAAAAGGCGGAAAATATCCTCGACCATATAGAAACGATCGCCGAGGAAGAAGACTGCGAGATAGAGACCGATATATTGCAGGCTCGTGAGGCAGGCCCGGCCATCATCGATGAGACTGTGGAAAGAGGTGTTGACCTTGTTCTAATGGGCATTAACTACAAAAGGCGCTTCGGGCAATTCAGCCTGGGCAATGTGGTGCCCTACGTACTGCAAAACGCACCCTGCCCGGTGATACTATACCATGAACAAAGATAACTTAAGCTGGTGTTAGCTATGAAAGTAGTAATTATGGGCTGTAGCCGTGTTGGGGCGGTGCTGGCGGGAATGCTGGATGCCGACGGACATGAGGTCACCATCCTGGATTTAGAGCCTTACAGCTTCCGCAGGTTACCGCAGGAGTTCGGCGGTACCGCACTGGTAGGCAATGGTCTCCACGAAGAAACCCTGAAACGAGCCGGGATTGAAAAGGCTGACGTCTTTGTGGCGTTAACCCAGGGCGACAACCGCAATATCATGTCCTGCCAAATTGCCAGGCAAATCTTCAACGTGCCTCGGGTAGTCTGCCGCATATATGACCCGCTGCGCCAGGAACTTTACGATACCCTCGGGCTGGAGACCCTGAGCCCGACCACCGTTTTTGCCCAACTCCTGAAGGAGAAACTGGAGGGCTGAGGTAACAAGATGTATATTATCGTCGTTGGCGGCGGAAGAGTCGGCTATTACCTGGTCAAAGCGCTGATGGAAGAGGGTCATGAGGTGCTGCTCATCGAGCAAAGCACGGTCGTCTGTCACACTATTAATGAAGAGGTAGGGAGTATCTGCTTCCGCGGTGACGGTTGTGAGGCAGCCACCTTGCAGGAAGTAGGTACCGGGCGAGCTGACATGCTGGTGGCAGTTACCGGTGATGATGAAGATAACCTGATTGCCTGCCAGGTAGCCAAGCATAAATTTAATGTACCCAGAACTATCGCCCGGATCAGAAATCCGCAAAATGAAACCCTGTTTAAGCAACTGGGCATAGATGTTACGGTCAGCGCCACTCAAATCATCCTTGAAGCCATTGAGCAGGAGGTGCCCACACACCCGCTGACGCATTTATTAAGCATCAGGGATAAGGGATTGGAAATGGTCAATGTCCGAATCCCATCCGAATCATCCACGGTGGGCAAGTCCATCAAGGATATCAAGATACCCGACGGGGTTAAACTATCATTAATCATCCCCAGGGAGGATAAACCTCACCTGCCGGCACCCAGCACCACCCTCAAAGCCGGGGACCATATAATTGCCGTGACCCCGTCAGAACTTGAAGAGGAACTCCGGGCGGCGTTAAGAGGCACCTGAAACAACTTAAAGCGCGTGAGTCCCGGAAAGAGGCCTGCGGAACCTTTCCTTGCCCTCGCCTGGCAATACCGCTATGCTAAGTAAACTATCGAAAGGCTTGGTGTGACGACAGGTAAGCATATTAACCACTGGTCACTGATTTCCGTCTTCCTGATAGTCATCATCACCGTCGCCAGCGTCATAATCTGGGCACGGCACAGCCGAAGCCAGCCGGTAGTAATTTCACCAGCTACCGAACCCGAGCTGCAAGGTGAGATTTATATCAGCGGCAGCATCGCCAACCCCGGCTACTATCCATTAACCAGCGGGGACAGTATCGCCGATATCATTCTCGCCGCGGGGGGAGCTACTGACAACGCTAACCTCAACGAAGTCAGAATCTATATCCATGAGACAGAAAAGGAGACACAGTCACAGAAGGTCAACCTGAATCAGGCAGAAGCCTGGCTGCTGGAGGCATTACCGGGTATCGGTGAAACCAGAGCCAGGGCAATTATCGACTACCGTGAGCAAAACGGGGGCTTTAACCATGTTACTGAACTGCTCAAGGTGGAGGGTATTGGTACCAATACCTACGAAAAGATAAAATCCCTGATTACCGTGGCTGACTGATATTCCGGATGAAGGCTCATGCCACTAATCACGATTAGCTGCGCCTGGGTTACAGGTATTTTCCTGGGCTCTTATTTTAATTTGCCCCTGGCGTTTATCCTAACCGGACTTATCCCCCTGACCCTCCTTTTTCTCGTCCGTAATCACCGGAAACCGGTAATCATAAGCAGTCTCTGCTTAATTGCCATGTTCACTGCTGCCACCTACTCCTATTCCAGCCAGCATGAATTCAATGAGACCAGTCTCCGTTTTCATAACGACTGCGGTACCATTGAAATCAAAGGCAAGGTAGCCAGAGACCCGGATGTCAGAGATAAAAGCACCCACCTCCATGTCTCTGCCACCGAAATCAAGCTGAAAGATGGCTGGCAGGCAGTTGAGGGGGCGGCGCTGATTTTTATGCCCCGCTACCCTGAATATCAGTATGGCGATGTGCTGCTGATAAAAGGCGACCTGGCAACGCCACCTCAACTTGATGATTTCGATTACCAGGGTTACCTGGCCCACCAGGGTATCTACACCACCATATCCTACCCGGAAATAGAAATTATAGAGAAAGGGAACGGTTTCCCACCCCTGGATTTGGTCTATTCGCTGCGAGCCCACATGTCCCAGACCATAGCCAGGGTACTGCCTGAGCCGCAGGCGTCACTGGCACAGGCTATTATCCTCGGTATTCGAGGCAACATGCCATCAGAGCTTAAAACTGATTTCATTCACAGCGGTACCACTCACCTTCTGGCCATCTCCGGCCTTCACCTCAGCATTATCGCCGGCATCATGCTCAGCGTGGGCATCTGGCTTTTCGGGCGCCGCCGTTACCTCTATGTCTGGCTGGCACTGGGTATCATCTGGCTCTATGCCTTACTTACCGGCATGCACCCGCCGGTGGTGCGGGGGGCCATTATGGCGAGCCTGTTTCTATCGGCGGAAATGCTGGGCAGGCAGCGCAGCGCCCTTACCGCGCTGACTTTTGCCGCGGCGATAATGGCCGGCATCAGTCCTTATATCCTCGGTGATGCCGCCTTCCAGTTGAGCTTTCTGGCTATGACCGGACTGGTCTTCTTTTCCCCGACCTTACAAGCCTGGGGCAGAAAGATAGTCCAGGCTACGCTGGGTGAAGAGGGCGCACCAGTGGCACTCGCCAGGCTTGCCGCTGATTGCTTTGGCGCCACCCTGGGCGCACTGCTCGCGGTCTGGCCGGTAATTGCCTATTACTTCGGTATTGTCTCTCTAGCCAGTCCGCTGGCAACATTCCTCCTGCTGCCGGTGCTGCCCGCCATTATCATCACCGGGGCTGTAACCGGCATTCTGGGATTCATTGCCCTGCCCGCTGCCCAGGTTACAGGCTGGCTAAGCTGGCTTTTTCTATCCTATATGACAGTGACGGCCGGCGCTCTGGCGGCACCACCCCTGTCCTCCATCGAGGTTGGCGCCATTGCTGCCCCCTGGATATGGGCTTATTATGCAGTGCTGGCGGCTATCATCTGGGTGAAGAGCCGACGTAACATAAACGGCCTGATACCGCAGGCTACCGCTACCTTGAGGGCAGGCATCAGTAATTCAGCCGATTTTATTTCCCGATTTCCCGTTAAATGGGTG
>CAYOKF010000123.1:0-5354 GCA_964404475.1 uncultured Dehalococcoidaceae bacterium
ATGTATTGACAAATGGCATATTTATGTTATAATATAGCCAATTGGCATTTTAGGTGTTATGCCTATGATGATTAAGACGAGGGTTTTTAACCTCTGTAACGGGAAGTACCGTAACCTTTCGGATCTGGCCAGGGCTATGGGCTTGTCGGTAAGCCAGGTGTACCGCGTGCGTGAGGGCACACGCAGCATCAACCAGAAATTTATCATCGGGGCAAAAGTAGCCTTTCCGGAGTATCGGCTTGATGAACTGTTCTATCTTGATCCTGATCCATCGCCTGGTGCTGGTGTGGAGACATTTGTCACTCACAGGTACAATCATATAGTGGAACGCTACCGTGAAGCGGATTTGCCCGGTGTTTGAAGGCATACCGCTGTTCTTATCTAAAGTTCAGTTTCTTCGGCTTTGACTCTGTGTAATTTTTCTGGACTCTCCACGTGGTCAACGTAGAGATTTCCGTTGAGGTGGTCTATCTCGTGCTCCAGGGCTTGCGCCATCAATCCCTGGGCCTTGATGCGTACTTCTTTTCCGGTACGGTCTCGGCCCTTGGCGGTAACTGATTCGGCACGCGTGATCTCAGCGTAATAGCCGGGTACGCTCAGGCAGCCCTCGGTCACCGTTCGCTCACCGGACTTTTTCACTATCTCCGGGTTAATCAGGACGATATCCTTTTCATCCTCAGGAAGACTGATGACGATGACCCGTAGTGGAATGCCTATCTGGGGTGCTGCCAATCCTGCCCGTCCGGTGTCAGCGTGCAATGTCTCCAGCATATCAGTGATTAGCTTTTCTACTGAGCTGTCGATAGTCCTGATTTTTTTGGCTCTCTGTCTCAGGACAGGGTCGGGCAGGGTGCGAATGGTACGAACGGTCACCTGATATTCTCCATGGAAACTCTGGTTAAAGTTTACTAGATTATACTTGCCGGGTCAATGTCAATTATCCAGCCCTGGGGAAGTGGGATTGATGATAAAAAGGTGGAGAGGCTTGAGCCGCGCAGTATTAACTGCCAGCGGTATCTGCTCCGCTGCCGCTGGATAAAGGCTGGCGCCGGGCCGATAATAGTGAGGCCGGCAATGCCCCGTGCATCTCTTTCCGTGGCAAGCAATCTTTTAACGCGTTCCGCCTCTTTCCGGCAGGCGATGTCGTTGGTGTGGTTATAAATAAGTAAGGCCAGCTGTGTGAACGGTGGGTTCTGTAATTCGCGCCGGTAGTTGATTTCTGTCTGGTAGAAGTCAGGGTAATCATGTCTGGCGGCAGCCTGTATCGCGTAGTGCTCCGGGGAGTAGGTCTGAACGATGACCTTTCCGCCTGAAGCGCCGCGCCCGGCCCGCCCGGCTACCTGACTGAGTAGCTGGAAAGTGCGCTCTCCGGCGCGGAAATCAGGTAAATTTAAGCTGGTATCAGCGCTGACCACCCCCACCAGAGTCACCGACGGTATATCCAGCCCCTTGGCTACCATCTGTGTGCCGATGAGCATATCCGCCTCGCGGTTGCGGAACCGGTTCAGTATTTTTTCGTGGGAGTCCTTTTGTCGGGTGATATCGCTGTCCCAGCGCAGTTGCTTCGCCTGGGGAAAGGTGTAACCGGCCTCTTTCTCCAGCTTCTGGGTGCCCAGGCCGAGGAATTTTATCTGGCGGCTGGCGCAGCGGGGGCAGGCCTGTGGTACCGAGGTCTGATAGTTACACTGGTGGCAGGTCAGGGTGTTTTCCGCAGCGTGGTAGTTGAGGGCAACATCGCAACGCCGGCAGCGCAGTACGAAACCGCAACTGCGGCATTGTACGAAGGTAGAGGCTCCCCTACGGTTGAGAAATAGAATCACTTGCTCTCTGCCGGCTATCGCCCGGGTGATTGCCTGGTCTAAAGAGCGACTGAAGATACTGCGGTTGTCTGCCTTGAGTTCCTCTCTCATATCCACCACCTCAACGCGGGGCAGGGCTGCCCCGGGGCTGGGGACAACTCGCTCCGGGAGATTGAGTAAGCGGTACTCACCGGTTTGCGTGTGGTAAAAAGTCTCGATGTCAGGGGTAGCGCTCCCCAGAACAACCACCGCCCCGGTCAGCTCTGCCAGCTTGATGGCTACATGGCGGGCATGGTAACGGGGCGACTGGTCACTTTGCTTGTAAGTCCATTCATGCTCCTCGTCGATTACTATCAGCCCCAGTTCCGGCTGCGGGGTAAAGATGGCACTTCTTGAACCGATGACTACGTCGAACTCGCCGTTCTTGATACGTTGCCATTCATCGAATTGTTCCCCCAGCGAGAGCTTGCTGTGCATGACGGCTACCTTGCCGGGGAAGCGTGAGGCGAAGCGTTCTATGGTTTGGGGGGTAAGGGCAATCTCCGGAACCAGAACGATACCTCGTTTGCCTAGCTTGACTGTCTCTGCCAGCGCCTGCAGGTAGACCTCCGTCTTGCCGCTTCCGGTAATGCCGTGGAGCAAGAAGACGGATGGAGGAGAACCTTTCGGTTGTGGCAGGCTGGATTTAATCGCGGTGAAGGCTGATTTCTGGGCGGCAGTGAGTGGCATCGGTTGTGATGGTGTTATGGCTTGATAAGAAATCGGCTCCCGTCTTACCTCAGTTTGCTGGAAAGCTGCCCAACCCCTGCGCACCAGAGCGTCAGCGGTGGCTTTATTGCAGGCAGTCCGGCTTCTTGCTTCCGACCAGGGTACGGGTTTTGACTGCCTGGCCAGGAATTCAAGCAGGTCTGCCTGTTTTATGGCTCGCTGCCTGCGCAGATTATCCACCTCATGATGTATCTGAGGCGTTTTCAATATTATATATATGTAGGGCACCAGCTTGGCCTTTGCCTTAACCGGTTCCAGTTCGTAGCTTCTGGCTATCAGGCGTCGTCTCACTAGGGAGGATATCATTGCCGATGCCTTTTTCTTGCCCAGCCTTTTTTCTAAAGTTTTAAGGCTGGTCCTGCCCTGTGTCCGGATAAAATCGAAAGCTTGCCTCTGTTCCGGGGTCAGGGATTCCAGTTGATTAAGGTCAGCCTCAGGACTTGCCGTGACCAGGGTTAAAGGCTTTCGCTCATAGCCGGGTGGTAGCATTAACGCCAGAGTGTCAAACAGCGGGGAGAGATAATGGTCACTTATCCAGCGGGCCAGGGATATTTGGGCAGGTGATAAGACCGCCCCCGTGACCCCGATTATTTCTCTGGTTTCCTCGACGGCAGGGTGGGGGGTAAGCTCAGTAACGATTCCCTGAAGTGTGCGCTCCCCGAAGGGTACCAGTACCGCATCACCGGCATTAACCTTTAAATCTGGCGGTATGGAATAACTGAACGTCCTGCGCTGGGCTACCGGCGAATTAACACTAACCTCAGCGTACATCATGATACACACCAGCGGATGACATTGCTTCTGCCCGGCGCCTGCCGGAGCTTTTGACAGCTTCAGTGATTAACCGGATGTGCTCTCCCGGTCAGTTTCCTGGCCTTCTTCTGTCTCCCGGGCTGGTTCCGCTTCCAGAGCGTTTTCAGCAGCCGGTTTTTCTTCGAGGGCTGGTTCTGCGACCGGTTCCGCTTCCTGCTCTGCCACCGGATCCTGTACTATCTCCTTTGGTTGCTCTGCTTCCAGTGACGGTTCTGTGACCTGTTCCGTTTCCGGAACTGGTTCTTCTATAAGTTCCGCTTCCGGTACGGCTTCTTCAGCCCGTTTTCTGGTTCTAACGTTTCTTCTCTCTTTAAGGCGAGCTGACTTACCGCTTCTTTCGCGCAGGTAGTAAAGCTTGGCCCGGCGTACTTTGCCGTGGCGCACTATTTCCACCTTCTCTACCCGTGGTGAATAGAAAGGGAAGGTGCGCTCGACCCCGATGCCGTAGGAAATATGCCTTACCGTGAAGCTGGCACCGGCACCACCGCGGCGCAATCTGATGACTACTCCCTGGAATACCTGGATGCGCTCCTTACCGCCTTCCACTATCCTGGCACTGACCTTGACGGTGTCACCGGGGGCAAGGTCAGGGATATTTGGATTTGGTTTGACTTTGACTAACGATTCGACATTCATTCTTCAGACTCCCGTTTTAAATTACGTTTGGATTGCTTGCGAAGAGTATCAGGTGGTGAAGCTGTCAGACTGGAGACCAGCTGCCTTTCTTCTGATTGCAGGTCAGCCTTTTCCAGTAGTTCCGGGCGGCGTTCCAGCGTGCGGCGGATGACCTGCTCACGGCGCCACCGGGCGATCCGGGCATGGTCTCCGGAGAGCAAGACGTCAGGAACTGGCCAGTGGCGATAGACCGCGGGCCGGGTATACTGCGGGTATTCCAGCAGCCCACGGGAGTGAGAATCATCCAATGTGGCATCCTCGGCGCCGAGGACTCCAGGCATTAGCCTGACCACGGTATCGATAACCACCATTGCTGGCAGCTCACCGCCGGTAAGCACGTAGTCGCCAATACTGATTTCATCGCTGGCAAGGTGTTCTCCGATACGTTCGTCAGTCCCTTCATAGCGGCCGCAGATAAACATAAGGTGGCTATGTGCTGCCAGCTCCCCGGCGATTTGCTGGGTGAAGAGGCGGCCCTGGGGGGTGAGCATAATAATCGGTAGTTCGCTGACTTTTTCTTGCCGGTAGATTTCTGCTTTCACCGCTTCCACGGCCTCGAATACGGGTTCGGGTTTGAGCACCATGCCGGGGCCACCACCATACGAGTAATCATCGACTGTCCTGTGTTTATCATGCGCGTAGTCCCGTATGTTGTGCAGGTTGATGCTGACTATATTATTGTCAATAGCCCGCTTGAAGATACCAAAGCCAAATGGCACCTGAAACATTTCTGGAAATAGCGTAAAAACATCAATGCGCATTTTCACGGCTACTCACTGAGTTGCATGCTCAGTAACCTCCCCTTTGATGATTTCTACGGCATGATTGAGCACCGGCAGAATAACCTCCAGGCATTCCTGGACGGCTTTGGGGCTGCCGGGCAGGTTGATAATCAGGCACTTTCCCCTGACACCGGCGACAGCCCGGCTAAGCATTGCCATTGGCGTGATGGTAAAGGTCTTCGCGCGCATCGCCTCGCCAAAGCCGGGGGCAACTTTATCGACCACAGACAGGGTTGCTTCCGGGGTGACATCACGTTCACTCAGACCGGTGCCCCCCGTAGTTAAAATAACATCCAGGTTGCCTTCATCCGCCCAGTCAGTGAGCTTGCCGGCAATGATGTCCGTGTCATCCGGGATAATATCATACTGGACCACATGGCTGTTTATCGTAGCCAGGTTATCCCTGATTACCTCGCCACTTTTATCCAGTGGTTTCCCTCGTGCTCCGTTGTCGCTGATGGTAATTATGTTGGCACTGAACATTTTAAATATCTTTACGAGATTAAAGTCTATTTTA
>CAYOKF010000124.1:0-5311 GCA_964404475.1 uncultured Dehalococcoidaceae bacterium
CCTGCCGAGGCAACTGCCCGCTTCTCCATACTGGCGGTAGTCACCATGCTAATCGTGGTTTATCCCGCCGGTTACCTTTCTGACCGTATCGGGCGCAAACAGATTAATCTCATTGCCGGCCTGGTGGGGGCGATAGGAATCGCCGTCATCTTCCTGTCTCAGAACTATGACTCGATACTGATAGCCGCCGCTATTATCGGGGTTGCCATCGGCGCCTTCAATAGCACCAACTGGGCTTTAGCTACTGACTTATTGGCCAAGGACGAGGAAGCAAGATACCTCGGCATCACTAACATGGCTACTGCCGGTGGCGCGGCCCTGGCACGCTTGATCGGGCCGGTAATTGATTTCGTTAACAGCCAGAGTGCGGGAATGGGTTACCAGATTATGCTAATGGCCTGTTTCATCTATTTCCTGGCAGGGGCGCTGCTGATTCTGAAAATCAAAAGGTAAGACTAGCTGAAGTAGGTCAGCACAGCCCCCCACCCCAGAGCCACCAGCACCACAAAGGCTACATACAGTATCGTTCTACCCAGCCAGCAAACGATGACAAACTTCCACAGGGGAAACCGCAGAAGACCGGCCGCCAGACCGACCAGGTCAAAGAAAAGGGGTACCAGCGCGAAAACAAAGACAGCTAAAGATCCCCACCGCCGCACCCAGTCCACCAGTATATTGTAGAGCCGTCTGTTTTCCACGATACCGCGCCCGCTGTATCCCGCCAGATAGCCTACAATCTCACCAACAGCGGCGCCAGCACCTCCGGCTACTCCTACCAGCACCGGCCCCATTATTCCCTTAACCGGATAGAAAAAAGACCCCAGCCCGGAAAGCAGGGGTAAAACGATACCCGGTAGAAGAATGGTGCCGTTTCCAATCAGGCTAATCAGAAACGCACCAAAATAACCATAGTCACCTAAGGCAGCGATCTTCTGCATGTCTCGCCCGTAAAGGACGAGCACGATGATGACAGCAATAACGACAAGTATGATAAGAAGAGGAGTAACTACTTTTCTTACTCGCTCTTTCCTGCCAGTACCCACCTGCCCGTTGGGGTTATCTATTTCATCCGTATTATTCCCAGCCATTTTCTTGCCTGCAAATCACGTCTCTGCTATACTGATATCAACGTGCCCCCATCGTCTAGAGGCCTAGGACATCGGCCTTTCAAGCCGGTAACAGCGATTCGAATTCGCTTGGGGGCATTTCATTTTATCCCCTCGCCATAATTACAGCAATGCCCGCAAAGAGCCTTGTAACCCTGGCGAAATAGCTTACCTTTTACTATCTCTACAGGCAAATTCGTGACAGTGCTTACTCTTTTTGAACAGAAGCAATTTGAACCATCCGCAAACATTATGTCATATCCGGTGTGCTCAGTGCCGCAAACATCTGGTAATACAGACCCTGCCTGTTCATTAGTTCCCGATGTGAGCCAACCTCGGTGATTTTTCCCTTGTCCAGCACGATAATACGGTCCGCATTGGTCACGGTAGAGAGCCGGTGCGCAATAATGATGCAGGTGCGCTTCTTGGCCAGGCGGTTTAAAGATTTTTGCATCAGGCGTTCAGTATTGGTATCCACATTGGACGTTGCTTCGTCCATTATCAACACCGGGGGATCGGACAGCATAGCCCTGGCCAGGCAGATAAATTGGCGCTGGCCGGCACTGAGATTGCCGCCTCTTTCGCCTACCGGCGCATCATAGCCACCATCCAGCCGGCTGATAAAACCATCAGCCCCCACTGCCTTAGCCACTTTAACCACTTCTTCACGGCTGGCTTCCGGGTATCCGTAACGAATATTGTCCTCGATGCTGCCGGAGAATAGAAAAGGGTCCTGGGGAACGATACCAATCTGCCGCCTTAACGACCTTCGGGTAACCGAACGCACATCGTATCCATCCATAGTTACATTGCCCTTATCCACATCATAGAAACGGGCAATGAGGTTGGATATACTGCTCTTACCGGCGCCCGTCTGCCCTACTATCGCCAGATTTTCTCCGGGATTGATGGCGAAATCGATATCATGGAGCACCTCCACACCGGGTTTATAGCTAAAACTGACGTGATTAAACCCGATTTTTCCTTTTGCCGGCGGCATCTCAACAGCCCGGTAGCTATCCGTTATTTCCGGTTCAACATCAAGCAACTCGAAAATACGTGTCGCCGAGGCCATAGCCCTCTGGAATTCAGTATATTGCATGCCCAGTTCAATAATAGGCTGGAAAAAGCGCTGGATATAGAGTACAAAAGTCAGCAGAACACCAACACCCATCGTCCCTGCCAGTACCTGAGCACCGCCGAAGTAAATAACCAGAGCCCAGCTAATGGCAGTCATTATCAGCACCATGGGCCTCATGAATGCTGCCACTACCTCGGCTCGTATGTTAGCAGACATATTGGCTCTATTGATATCGTCAAACTGTTCCAGGTTCGTGTCTTCCCTTGACAGGCTCTGGGTGACCCTTACTCCTGAGATACCTTCTTGAAACTGGGCGGTAACCACGGCGATAGCCCGCCGCGCCCTCGTGAAAGCACTACGGACGTATTTCTGCCAGATGTATACCCCTATACCCAGTGCCGGAACCACGGTCAGGGTCAGCAGTGCCAGCCGCGTGTTCATACTAAACATTATCACGGCTATTCCTATCAGGGTCAGGAAACTGGTGAACAGGTTAAGAATACCTCTGGTCAGGAGCTGCTGTAGCTGCTCCACATCATTCTGAACACGTGACATCAGCCTGCCCACCTGACTCTGGTCAAAGAAGCTCATGGAAAGCTCTTGCAGGTGGTCAAACATCTCGGTGCGCATCCGGAAGAGCACCTTCTGCCCGGCATAAGCCAGGTACAGTACCTCCATATACTGTCCCCCCCAGATTGCCAGTATCGCACCGATAAAGACGAGCACAATAATATTGAGACCACCAAGGTCACCGGTCGTGATGTAATTGTCTGTGGCTACGCCAATCAGATAAGGCATGGCCAGCATTCCCAGAGTACGGGCTAACATACCCACAGCCCCCAGAACCAGCCATTTCTTGACCGGCAGGAGGTATGCAGGCAGCCGCTTGAGCACACCGCGTCTACTAACCTTGCCGACTAAATCATCGTCAAGGGGACCGCGCATATGGCCCATCGGGCCGCCACCTGGTCCGCCATGGGGGCCGCCAATCATTCTGCCACCTCGTTCATCTCACCTCCGTAATCCTGAAACGCAGATAGCTGTGACTGGTATATCTGGTAATAAAGGCCTTGCCTGGCCATAAGTTCCTCGTGTTTGCCTTGCTCGGCTATCTTACCCTCATCCATTACCAGGATAATATCGGCGTTTTTAATAATGGAGAGGCGGTGAGTGATAATAAAGGTGGTTCTCCCTTCGATAAGCTCATTAAGAGCTTTGCGAATAAGTATTTCCGTCCTGGCATCAACACTGGACATAGAGTCGTCAAGGATAAGGATACGGGGGTTCATCAGCAGGGTACGGGCTATAGCCAGGCGTTGCTTCTCACCACCGGACAGGGTAACACCCCGTTCACCCACCCATGTCTGGTATCCCTCGGGCAGGCTAAGGATAAAATCATGAAGATTAGCAGCTTTGGCTGCCGTTTCTATATGATCCGTATCAGCATTGAGGACACCATAAGCGATGTTATCCCGAATTGTCGCCGAGAAAAGAAAGAGATCCTGTTGCACGATACCCACATTCCGGCGCAGCGACTGCAGGGTTACATCTCGCACGTCAGTGCCGTCAATTTTAACGGCTCCCCTGCTGACGTCATAGAAGCGCGGGACGAGGTGAGCAATGGTGCTCTTACCACTGCCCAAACTGCCCACCAGTGCCACCAGCTGCCCCGGCTGAACTCTGAAGCTTACGTCTTTAAGCACCGGATAGAGTGAATCATAACCAAAGCTAACATTCTCAAAAGAAACCTGTCCCGCTACATTGTCTAATTCGGCAGCGCCCGGCTTTTCCTGCACCGGAGATTCAGTTTCAAGTAACTCCACTATACGCCGTCCCGCCGAGATAGACCGGGATATTAACTGGGTCACCATTCCCAAACGGCGGATAGGCATGGCCAGCATACCCAGATACAAGATAAACTGGGACAGTTCACCGATAGTCAGTGCTCCGGCCATTACCTCCCGCCCACCATACCACAGGATGAGTGCAATAGGTAAGGTCACCAGAAAATCCATCATCGGCATATTGAAAGCAACCTTGCGAGCCGCATACATGTGCTCACCATAAAGCGACTGGCTCTGGGTAGTAAATTTATAGCTCTCCCCGTCCTGACTGCAAAATGATTTGACTATTCTCACACCGGTGAGATTTTCCTGCAGGATTGTGCTAAGCACCCCGTATAACTGCTGGATTCTGAGCCAGACAGGAACGAGGATGCGCGCCACAATAACGGTGCGGAAACCCATAATGCCCACAAAGAACAAGCAGAACAACGCCAAGACCCAGTCACTTAACACCAGAATGACGGTAATACCAGTTAACATGATTACCGTCTCAACTATAGACAGCAAGCCCCTGGCCAGGAACATGCGCACCGCCTCCACATCTATGGTAGCTCGTGACATAAGCTGCCCGGTCTGTTCCTTATCATGGTAGGCAAAGCTTAACCTTTGCAGACGGTCATAAATGACGTTTCTGATATCATAAACCACCTTCTGGGAGGTAGCTTCAGCGAAGTACTGTTCTCCGAAAGCGGATAACCCCCGCAGGGCACTGGCCCCAACCACAGCCACTGCGGCTATTATGAGAAGGCTTAGTTCCCCCTGACTGACCACAGTGTCAATGGCTTCACGTATAAACCAGGGTATCGCCATACCAAATCCGGTACTACCAGCCAGGCAAATAAAAGCCAGCAGTAACCACCCCCAGTACTTACGTACAAAAACCAGCAATCTCAGTAAGTTCTTCATTTTATATCACGTTGAATTATTGCTTCTATTTCATCATAGACATCGGAGAGAATCTCCTGAATTCGCTTCATTTCTATTGAGTCAAGGTGATGAAGTTGCCTGCCAATCAACCGGCCCATTTTTTCAAATTCGTCCATTATTGCTGTCATCTCTACCATATTTTCTGAATCCCAGTGGTGTTGCATCTTGCTCTTTATTTTATCTGCGAAATGCCTTCGTTCCACCAGGAACTTACGGCCTTCATCAGTTATGGTGTAGATCTTTTTGCCATCCTGGTTGACCGAAGCAACATAGCCCATCTCCTCCAGCATCTGAAGTGTGGGATATACCGAACCGGCACTAGGCGTGTAAAAACCGCGGGAGCGCTCTTCAAG
>CAYOKF010000125.1:0-5228 GCA_964404475.1 uncultured Dehalococcoidaceae bacterium
TTACTTCGATGATCCAAACGTGCTGCTTACCGAGTCATGGCAAGTATGGGAAATCCCCCTCAATGACTTTACAGGCGTTGATTTGACTCAAGTCAAAAAACTGTATCTTGGTTGCGGCACACGTTTCGATACTGACTCAGCCAGCGGCAACGAGTGGCGCTATGGTACAGTTTACTTCGATGATATTACTGTAGATCCGTCTTCTTGTCGTCCGGAGAAACAAAAGCCTGTCGGTGACAGTGATAATGGAAGAGGATATAAGGGAGCTGATTGAAGAATGGAAAAAGATACCTCAGTGGTTAAAAACACATTTGGCAACCAAGTTTCCGGCGCACCGGTACGAGGGTGAACTCACCTTTGCTGATGATTGCCTCATTTTCCGTGGCTACGATATCAAGGAACGGAGAGACTGCCGCCTGGAAATCCCTTTTGATTCTATCGAGGATATCTACCTTGGATTCAGTGACAGTTTAACTTCGGGTGTGGACTTGGCCTTCGGAATGGGAGGTCCTACACCAGTTGTGATTCGTTTCCGTTTTGAAGACCACCCTATCGCAGCCTTCATCAATTTTGGATCTGACCGCTATATCCCTCATATTTCGGTGAATAATCGATTAATGTACGAGAAACTAGACTGCATGGTCAACAAGCGAAAAGGAATCTCCAAAAGAAATACCCGCCAACCAGTTGCAGTTTAACGTCTTGAGTCAACAAAAGGAGTGGCAAATGAAAGAATCTATTAAGGCTGTAATTAGGCAAATATTCACGTTTCGGTGGAAGCCCTCGTTGGATATTGTAGCCGTCTTCGTGTCTTACATCCTGGTAGTAGGAACACTATATATCGCGACGGTTGTTGTAACCCCAGAGGTTGGGGGAGGCATTCCCTATTTTCTTTTATATGCCGTCCTTATGGCTGCCCTATTTGGTATCGGAGTACCGGTCTTCTGGATGGTTGTGGTCCGGCGCCGGCCAATATCGGACTTGGGCCTGACTACTCGTCGGTGGCGCATCAGCATTGTTATTCAGGTTGTTTTATCGGTAATCCTGTTTATCACGGGGCCGGAATTTGACTTGCCGCCATTAGCTAATCTAGTGCCTCTTCTCTCGCTGGTTCTGGCTATAGGATTCTTCGAAGCAGTTTTCTGGCGCGGATGGGTACTCAACCGCCTTGAAGAATCATTTGGGCTCCTTCCGGGAATACTGCTCGCTTCGGTGTTGTATGCTGCCTATCACATCGGTTATGCGATGACGGTTGATGAGATGGTCTTTCTCTTCTTCATCGGTATAATGTTCGCCGTCGTGTTCAGATTGACCGGAAGTATTCTGATACTCTGGCCAGTATTTCAACCAATGGGCCAGTTAATAACGTTGAGTGGCGAAGGACTTTCTCTTCCCCTGATATCTTCGCTTGGTTTCATAGATGCAATCGTTGTCATGTTCGTTATTATCTGGCTCGCAAAGCGGTTTTATCGGAAACATATGGAGAAATCAACTATCAATGTGGGGGCCGAAGCTTAACAAGGCTGGTTATACACTTGCGGAGGATTTAAAAATGTCTGAAATTAAGTTGAGAGAAGCAGATCGGGTTGAAATCAAAGTGCTGATGGACAACTACACCGACTGGCTCATGATCGAGAGCTCCGATACAGTCAAGCGGGCAGTGGTACCTCCTGGCCAGACTCTCCTGGCAGAGCACGGACTTTCACTGCTGATCAAGGTTTATACCGACGGAGAACAGCACACCATGGTAATGGATGCGGCTGTATCTGCGGAGGCTCTCATGCATAACGTCAAAGCCCTAAACGTGGACCTGGATGAAGTTGAGGCAGTTGTACTCAGTCACGGCCACGTCGATCATTTCGGAGGTCTGCTATCGCTTTTCCAGAATCTGCCGAAAGAGAGTTCTCTATTCCTGCACCCCGACGCTTTTCTAAAGAGGCGAATGAATATCAAGCCGATGGGGATATGTGCCGATTTGCCACAACTTGACGAAAGAGAACTTGAGGATGTCGGAGCGAATGTCAGCTTAATCAAAGGTGCGTCCACATGTTGTTCTGACTTGATAGCTTCGCTGGGTGAAATAGAGCGCATGACCGATTTTGAGAAAGGGTTCCCCTGGGCTGAAGCAAATATAAACGGTGAATGGATTGTCGATCCTTTTCACGATGACCAGGGCATCAATATAAATGTGAGAGATAAAGGGCTTATTGTCATTGGAGGCTGCTCCCACGCAGGTATCATAAACACCATAGAACACGCTCGGAAAATCTCGGGGATTAATAGGGTTCACGCGATATTGGGAGGATTCCACCTTACCGGGGCACTCTTTGAACCTATCATCGGAGCAACAGTTGGTGAGGTGAAGAAAACAGAGCCAGACTTCGTGATTCCTATGCATTGTACTGGCTGGAAAGCTATTGCCGAGTTCCAGAAAGCCATGCCGGAGCAGTTCTTGCTTAACACCGTAGGCACTACCTACGTGTTTGGTAAGTAGTGAAAGATGAAAGGAGAAAGCTAATGAAACTTAATAGTGTGAAAAGGAATTTGATTGCTGCAATGAAGATTCCCGTAATCGGTTTAGTAATGTCCCTGGTTGCAGCTTTGGTAATAGCGGCCGGAGGTTGCACCGCAGAACCGGCACCTCAGCAAGATACACCCCATAACCCCTTTACTGTGGTATGGGGACCGGCAAAAGAACATGTAGTTACATTCAGTGGAAACAGTACGGGCTACGAAGCAGGGGAAACGTCCGAATTCAAGTTAAACCTTGATAATAACTCTTCTGAGCCGTGGAATGGCAGATACATTGTCCAGCTGCTCGATACTGACAAAATAGTGATGGACATAGCCAATGAGACGTTTTCCGTACCTGCTGGCCTAGAATCAGATATAGTCATTAATGCTGAATTCACTGGCGAACTCGACGGTCCCTACGGATTGTCGTTATACATCCCGGAACGTGAAGCCCAAAGTATACAGACTATTTGGATTGGCGAAAAAACCGGAGTTACTACCGAGGATTGGCCTTCCAGAGCTACCCATCCTTGGCTATGGCCGGAAATATCAGGATATACCGAGGAAGAGGCTCAGCAATTGGCCGAGGAATTCGTGAGGAATAGCTCTACCTTCACCTTTGATGGAATAGAAGACACCCTGCAACTGGTGGAAACACTTTATCCAGATACCGAAAATAGCTGGCAGTTTATCTTCCATTTCGAAAGCAGGCATGCCGGCTACGGGGATCGAACCGGACAGATGCTTGCTCAGGTGATAACGCCTCATGAGGCTGTGATCACTGTCGAGCAAGGTACAGTAAAATCGGCCATCCTGGACGGCGAGTGGGACATGAAGAATCAGAAGCTCATTCACAGCAATAATAACCAGTAGAGAGTGTAGCTAGGAAACGAAATCATGAATGTAATAGAAGCCGTATTAAGCTCACCATTGACAAATGGGGTGCACCTTGCATTACAATTTCATACAAGACATGATCAGGTGGCATTTATGTGGACTGACTGTCCTCGCGGCAGCCTTTATCTTGTCGGGATGTGTTGGAACTGACGAGTCCAGCACTCAGAGTCCCGCACCAACACCGACCCCATCACCTACAGAATCTGACACTCCAGCCGATACAGAGCTATCTCCTACGCCAACAGCACTGAGCATCCCACAGGATATTTCAGCCTCCCACTTCGGCATGGTTGATGCCGCCAGACAGGGTATAGAAGAAATCCGCGCCCTGGGCATAGCCTGGGACAGACCTCATCCCGGCCCATTTGTCTGGGGGCATATCGAGCCGCAGCAGGGGCAATACCGCTGGCACGAAGCGGATGGATACGTGCAAACCGTCCAGAGCCAGGATATGGCTACCCTGGCCACCATCTGGCCATTTGCCCCATGGGACCAGGCTAACTGGGGGACGAGCGACCCCGGAGGGCTGATATTTGAGCGCGAGCTTGGCAGAAGCCGGCGCAAGCCCAATGACATGGATGCCTATAAAGCGTTCGTCTCCGCCCTGGTGGAGAGATATGACGGCGACGGCAGGGACGATATGCCGGGCCTGAAGTTCCCCATCAAGCACTGGGAGGCCAGCAACGAGCCGAGCAATCAGGGTGAATTTCACACCTTTTTCGATGGCTCTCCGGAGGACTACCTTGAAGTCCTGAGCGCCACCTACCAGGCGGTGAAAGAGGCCGACCCGGAGGCAAAGGTGCTGCACGCGGGGATGGCGGGGGTAACGACCTCCGAGGTATCTTTCTGGGAGCCGGTCTTTGCAAAAGGTAACGAATACTTCGACATCGCCAATATCCATTCCATAGAGGCCAGCGACAAGCTATATGTGCCCGAGTTCAAGGAGTTGCTGGCGAAACACGGCATCGATAAACCCATCTGGGTTACGGAGGTGCAGCACAACTCGGACATTGGCCTTGAGGAGCACGCGCAGCTCTTCGCCAGGAGCTACCTGATCGCTTTCGGCAACGGCGCTGAGAAAATCTTCTACACCATGTTCAGGGTGCCTCCCTTCGCTCCGGCACAGCACCGGCAGGCGGCCCTCATCGGCGACAACGGCGAGAAAAGGCCGGCCTATCATGCACTGAAGACGCTGGTGACCAAACTGGACGGCTTCACTTCTGTGGAGAAACTCTCCGGGGAACATTATGTATTCACCGTGGACGGAGAAGAAGTCCATGTTTTATGGGGCACCGGCACCGTTTCCACTGAAGCGGGTCAAATCGTTATAACCGATATCTTCGGACAAAAAATAGATACACCTACAATCGAGCTTAGCCGGAGCCCCGTCTTCATAGAGGGTGAATTCTCTATCCAGGCTGGGTCGGGACAACCGGAGCCACCAGAACCAGAGGGAGAGAACGGGGAGCAATGGCAGGAGGAGAAGCTGGTCATCCCGGGTACCTACTGCGATGCCGATGTGGTAAGGCTGGATAACGGAAGGCTGCGGATGTACTATTCCCTGGAGCCGGAGGCGCCTGACTTCGAAGGGCAGGTCTATTCCGCCATATCGGAGGACGGGATAAACTGGGTTGAGGAAGAGGGCGCGCGGCTGAAGTGGGCCACCTTCCCCTCCGTGATAAGGCTCCCCGAGGCGCAGGCCCCCGAAATGCCGTCGGGGGAGACAGCCCGGTGGCGCATGTACTTTCAGGGCTCGCCGGCTGACGCCGGGCCAGAACCGGAAAACGGCATCGTCAGCGCCCTATCCGCTGATGGTT
>CAYOKF010000126.1:0-5222 GCA_964404475.1 uncultured Dehalococcoidaceae bacterium
GCCTTTCGCCGGTAAAAACCATAGCTATATTGTGCTTATCGGCGGCTTGAATTGAGTCTTCATCCCTTATCGAGCCGCCGGGCTGGACAATAGCGGTTACTCCGGCAGTGGCCGCTGCCTCCACCACATCAGGAAAAGGAAACATAGCATCAGAGGCTAGAACACTACCTCTCGCTTTCTCTCCTGCCTTCTCTTTGGCTATTTGAGCCGCAATAATACGGCTGGGTTGTCCCGCACCCATGCCTACCAGCGTTTTGTCCTTAGCCAGCACGATGGCATTTGACTTTATGTGTTTGGCTGCCCGCCAGGCGAAAAGTAAATCGGCCACTTCCTCTGCGGCCGGTTCACGCCTGGTGACCGTCTTTAAATCAACCTCGCCCTCGGGCAACGAGTCTGAACTCTGCACCAGTAAACCGCCTCTTACACGCCGGAAATCGAGGTAGCCCGTCTCAGCCTTGCCATAGCCCGGCGGCAGCTCTGCCACCAGAATTCGCAGATCCTTTTTCTTTTTTAGCAGCTCAAGCGCCTCCGGCTCGTAATCAGGAGCAATCACAATTTCATAAAAAACCGGCCGGATGGCTTCCGCCATAGCTAAAGTAACCCTGCGGTTGGCGGCGACAATACCGCCGAAGGCAGCCACCGTATCACCGCTGAAGGCACGGCGGTACGCCTCAGCAATATCCTCATGACTGGCCAGGCCACAGGGATTGGTATGTTTGATAACCGCCACCGTCGGTGCCGCAAAATCGGTAACTGCCCCCCAGGCAGCGTCAGCATCCAGGATATTGTTGAAAGAAAGTTCCTTCCCACCCAACTGCTCGGCCCGGGCGATACCGGTATTCTGCTGACTCCCCACCACCTGCTCAATATAGAAGGCAGCCTTCTGGTGGGGGTTCTCACCGTAGCGCAGACCGTAGAGCTTCTTCATGGCTACGGTCATATCCTCGGGGAATTCTTCCGTATCCTGCCGTAAATATTGCGATATGGCAGTGTCATACACCGCAACGTGCTGGAAGGCCTTCTGGGACAGCCGTTTACGTTCCGCCAGGTCTAAATCTCCCTTCTTCAGCTTCTCCAGAACCGGCTGGTAATCAGCCGGGTCCACCAGCACAACGACGCCGGGAAAGTTCTTGGCAGCAGCCCGGATCATGGTCGGCCCGCCGATGTCTATATTCTCCAGTGCATCCTCAAGAGTAACCCCTTCTCTGGAAACAGTCTGCACAAAGGGATAGAGGTTAACCGCCACCAGGTCAATAGCCTCGATTTTATTCCGGGCCAGCTCATCCAGATGGGCCTGCCGGTCACGCCGTGCCAGAATACCGCCATGAACCATCGGGTGCAGGGTCTTCACCCTGCCGTCCAGAATCTCCGGGAACCCGGTAATCTCCGAGACGCCTTTCACCGGCACGCCCGCCTCAGCCATTGCCTTCTGGGTGCCGCCAGTGCTGAATACCTCAAATCCCAGCTTGGTTAAGCCGGTGGCAAATTCAGTTACTCCTGTTTTGTCCGATACGCTGATAATAGCTCTCATAGATAACTCCTTTCTTATTCCGCTTATTTTAGTTAGTCTGTGTCTTCCGGTGATCCGGGAGGAGTCTTTGATGGATAAACCGTTGTCTCAGGCATAAGTCTACTCTTGGCAGTAAACCAGCTACCCGCCACAACCTTTTCTTCACCACAACCCCTCTGTATCCCTCTCCTGCCAGAAAGAGAGGCGAATAATTTTAAGAGGATGTAACCCCTGGCCTAATCGATAACCACCCTTGCCTTCCCCGACTGCTTGACCACTTCACCAATGACCCTGGCTTCAGGCAGGGCTTGCGTTAGCTTGACGGCATTTTCCGGTGTACCGATAACCACCATGCCGATACCCATATTGAACACACGGTACATCTCGTCACGGTCAACATTACCCTTCTGCTGAATCAAGCCAAAAACGGGAGGCACTGCCCATTTGCGACTGTTAAAATGCGCCGCTAAACCCTGGGGTAAGACACGGGGCACATTGTCTACCAGGCCGCCGCCGGTGATATGCGCCATTCCTTTAACCAGCGACAGCTGAGATTTAAGCTGCTGATAATAGCAGCGGTGCGGCTCGAGAAGCTCCTCCCCAATGGTCCGCCCCAGTTCCGGATAGCGGATGCTGAGTGCCGGAGGAGTATCACCGAAGATTTTGCGCGCCAGAGAGTAACCATTGGTATGCAGCCCGCTGGAAGGCAGGCCAATAATTACATCACCGGCCACAATATTCTCGCCCGTGATAATATTGCTTTTCTCAACCACCCCGATGATAAAGCCCACCAGGTCATAGTCTTCCCCCTGATACAGTCCGGGCAATTCCGCTGTCTCCCCACCAATAAGGGCGCAACCAGCGTCCCGGCAAGCTTTGGCCAGCCCCTGGACGATATCCCCCACCTTCTCCGGAAACAGCTTGCCGATGCCGATGTAGTCCAGGAAGAAGAGAGGCTCGGCACCGCAGGTGAAGATATCATTGACACAGTGATTGACGATATCAATACCAATAGTACCGTGCCTGCCCAGCGCGATGGCAATCTTCAGCTTGGTGCCTACTGAATCGGTACTGGACACCAGTACCGGCTCCTGATACCCCTTGAATTCAAAAAGCCCGCCGAAGAACCCCACACCACCAAGCACTTCGGGACGCGTTGTGGTTTTGGCATGCCGGGCAATTAGCTGGGTCGCTCGGGCAGCAGCATCAATATTGACACCGGCAGCAGCATAGGTCTCTTTAATTCGCCCTGCCTCCTTGTGAAAAAACAGTTACCTTTAGATTACCAGAAAAAAGCGGTAACTGTAAATCATCAGTTGCATCATTCCCCGATTTGACATACAATTATAGAACGTGGCCGGGCGACGTGGCCAAGTGGTTAAGGCGGGGGTCTGCAAAACCCCTATTCGGCGGTTCGAATCCGCCCGTCGCCTCCACTGACCCAACCCTTACCGATACACGCCATACTCTTTGGCGGCCTCCATCATGGCCAGCATGTTTTCCCGTTTAAGCTCGTTAATACCGGCACCTGGAGACAGGATGAAACCGCCGCCCTTACCGGCAACCCCGATTAGCTTCCGGCAATATTCCTTGACTTCCTCAGCGGTGCCCGTACACAAGAGTGACGCCGGTACATTCCCCATAATACAGGCGTTGTCGCCCAGAACCTCCTTGGCCCGGGCCATGTCAGTCCGGTCAAACATCCAGATTACCGTGCCCCTCGGCAGGTCACGGATAATCTCCAGACGTGAATCATAGCTGCCCTCGGCAAACATAAACGGTACCAGACCCTCATCAATCAGCCCCAGCAGCAGTTTCTTAAGGGAAGGCCAGTAAAAAGTATTAAACTGTTTCTCGGACATAAAGCCATCAGCGCCCTTATGCAGCGGCATGTGTATCACCGGCCGCCCGGAATCATTGGCCCCGGTTATTGCCCGGCTGATTTCCGTGATGGCTATCCTGTCCAGGGCTTCCCGTAGTTTGTCCGGCTGCCGGTACATGTCCATCATTATCCCTTGAGTTCCTCTCAGGGTATCACCGATGAAATCAAAGGGCGCCCTGGCCCCACCACCACCCATAGAGGGAATACCCAGTTCCAGCGTGTCCCGGCCCAGTTCCTGTAGAATCCCGTCCCACTGCGCCGCTTCCCTGCCAGCAGTCAGCAAGGCCTGCAAGGCAGCCTGTACCTCCGGCCGGCCGTACGGCGCCAGACTTGCGGTAACCGGCGGTAGTTCCAGAATATTAGTAAGGGACATCAGTTCCCTTAACGGCTCCAGGGCACCGAAGATGCGCGGCAAGTAGACCCTCAACCAGAAATCGGAGGGGTCTTGAATCAGATGGTCGTATTCATCCGCCTTCATATACTCGCCTTCGATATACTGATAGGTAGCCCCGGCGGGTAAGCCATGCCCCGGCCACTTGTACTGGCGGTTATCAAGGATGTCCAGCACCCTGCCCGAGCAGACACCGCCCGGAGGGACGCCGATATCCATCTCAAATTCCCGCATATACCGCTTCCAGAGCTCACGCAGTGTCTCGCCGTTGTACATGGCTTCGTAAGGCGTTGCGCCGTAGTAGTAAGCCGGGGCAAAATCGGCTGGAAGACTGACCGGCACCCTGTCCGGCTCCTGCAATTTAATGACGTCAATCAGCCGGGTAACCCTCACCCGGTACAACTCTTCGGCTTCGGGGCTGACAAACTTGACCCCTTCCGGCGAAAGCCACCGCCGGAATCTTTCCTCACGCTTCTCCCCGGGGGATAACTCGCCCCATTTCTTTTCCATCCAGGACACCTGCCTTCTCGGTTATTTCGGCTGCGTCAAGGCGCCGTGGCAACGTCACCGCATTTTAGCACTTAGTCTCGGTACACGGCAATCTATGGATATGACCAACCATTCCACCACCCCACCCAATCACGCCAGGCTTGACACTCCACCCACCAGAACCTACAATAACGGTACGAGCGCCGGGATGGCGGAATTGGCAGACGCAGCGGACTTAAAATCCGCCGGAGAAATCCTTGTGGGTTCGAGTCCCTCTCCCGGCACCATTTTAACAGGTAGTGCTATGCCCTGGCCGATAATAATACTGGGTTACTTTCTCGGCTCTATCCCCACCGCCTACCTCGCCGGACATCTCACCAGAGGCGTTGACATCCGGCAGGTCGGGGACAGAAATGCAGGCGCCGCCGCCAACGCCTTTCGCCAGCTGAGCCCCGGAATCGGCGTCGCCGTCGGGCTCATCGATGCTGGCAAGGGAGCGCTGGCAATCTTTATCACCCAGGCAATCAACCTGCCCCAGATAGCGGTCCTGGCGGTTGGCGCTGCCGCCGTCATCGGCCATAACTGGCCGGTATTCACCGGCTTCCGGGGGGGGAGGGGAGAAAGCACCGCTATCGGCGTGCTGGCCAGCCTGCTCACCCTGCCCATGCTCATCCTGGCCGTACCAACTATTTTAACCCTTATTATCCGCAAGAATGTAATCCTGGCCAGCGCCGTTCTCTTTATCCCGTTACCGCTGGTATGCTGGCTGACGGGAAGCCCCGGCATACTCATTGCCTATAGTGTGGCACTGCCCTGCCTGGTGGGCTTCACCCATTTTCTCAGGACCAGGCAAGGAGTAGT
The DNA here is from genome assembly GCA_964404475.1 of uncultured Dehalococcoidaceae bacterium. Classification (GTDB taxonomy): domain Bacteria; phylum Chloroflexota; class Dehalococcoidia; order Dehalococcoidales; family RBG-16-60-22; genus CAYOKF01. The sequence continues at coordinate 5,134 of CAYOKF010000126.1, forward strand.
CCGCCAGGCTTGAGTTCCCGGCAAATTTCAGGAAAAGTGAACCGAAAAGTGACTTTAGCCTCTCGATTTGGTAAAAGTAGGCATCACTA
>CAYOKF010000127.1:0-5209 GCA_964404475.1 uncultured Dehalococcoidaceae bacterium
CTCAGATGCCTTTGAAGAACGCTACCGGCAACTGAGCCAATGGACTTCCGACCCGTCAAATGACTACTACATCAAGGAGCCAGAAGAACGCTATCAGGTACTGGAAGACCGTGACGAATATAAGGCAGAGAACGTGTTCTGGGTCCCGAAGGAAGCTCGCTGGTCATATCTTCAAGCCAATGCCAAACAACCGACAATCGGCAAGATGATTGATGATGCTATGGCAGCCATCGAACGAGAGAATACGTCTCTTAAGGGGGTACTGCCCAAGGACTATGCTCGACCAACGCTTGATAAACAGCGGGTAGGAGAATTGATTGACCTTATCGGCACTATTGGCCTGGGTGACAAAGAGAGCCGTTCCAAGGATATTCTTGGAAGGGTTTATGAGTATTTTCTCGGTAAGTTTGCCAGCGCTGAGGGTAAAAAGGGTGGCGAATTCTATACCCCGCGCTGTGTCGTCCGGCTGCTGGTTGAAATGATAGAGCCGTTCAAGGGACGTGTTTATGACCCTTGCTGTGGTTCCAGTGGCATGTTCGTTCAGAGTGAGGAATTCATCCGTCAGCATGGTGGCCGCCTTGGCGATATAGCCGTTTATGGGCAGGAATCTAATCCGACAACCTGGCGTCTGGCCAAAATGAACCTGGCAATACGTGGAATAGAAGCTAACCTGGGCCCACATCATGCTGACTCTTTTCATAATGACCTGCATAAAGACCTGCGGGCCGATTTTATCCTCGCCAATCCGCCTTTCAATATGAGCTACTGGGGTGGTGAGCACCTTCGTGAGGATGTGCGCTGGAAATATGGGGTACCCCCTGTCGGGAACGCCAACTTTGCCTGGGTACAGCACTTCATTTACCATCTATCACCTACCGGCATCGCCGGCTTTGTACTGGCAAACGGTTCCATGGCTTCCAATCAGTCTGGGGAAGGCCAAATCCGTAAAAATATCATTGAAGCGGATTTGGTAGACTGTATGATAGCTCTTCCCTCGCAGCTCTTTTATGGCTCAGGGATACCAGCCTGCCTCTGGTTTTTGGCTCGTGATAAACGAAATGGTAAGTTCAATGATCGGCGTCGCCGGACACTTTTCATTGATGCTCGCAAGATGGGGCATTTGGTAGACCGGGTGCACCGCGAGCTTAGCGATGAGGATATCGCCCGTATTGCTGGAACCTACCATTCATGGCGAGGTGAAACGGGTACGGATGAATATCAGGATGTCCCGGGATTCTGCAAGTCGGCAACTATTGAGGAAATCGCCACGCATAATTATGTGCTTACCCCCGGTCGCTATGTGGGGGCTGAAGATCTGGAGGATGACGACGAACCTTTTGAAGAGAAGATGATAAAGCTGACCGAGAAACTGGAAGAACAGTTTCAGGAATCAGCAAAGCTGGAGGATATGATCCGACAGAACTTGGCGGAGTTAGGATATGGCTAGCGAGCAATCTCTTGTTCCCGTTGAGCGGATTGAAAGGGCAATCTTGTTAGTCCGCGGACAAAAGGTCATGCTTGATGCCGACCTGGCAGAACTGTACGGAGTTGAGACCCGGGTCCTCGTCCAGGCTGTTAAACGGAATATAGAGCGGTTTCCGGAAGATTTCATGTTCCAGCTTAACCAGGAAGAATTTGCCGTCTTGAGATCACAATCTGTGACCTCAAGTGACTGGGGCGGCCGGCGCTACCCGCCATACGCTTTCACCGAGCAGGGAGTGGCCATGCTGTCCAGTGTCCTGCGAAGCCAGCGTGCCATTCAGGTAAACATAGAGATAATGCGGGCTTTCATCCGCCTGCGGCAAATGCTGGCATCCCATGCACAGCTTGCCCGCAAGCTCGATGCCCTGGAAAAGAAATACGACGCCCAATTCAAGGAAGTATTTGAAGCCATTCGCCAGCTCATGGCGCCGCCCGAACCAAAACGGCGAGCCATTGGTTTTCGAAAAGGGGAGAAATGAAATTGATATTCTGGGGGAATCTTGGCATCACGTTTTGTGATTTCAAGAAGACAGAGGGTTTACCTCTCCACGGAACAAAAGAGTAAGGTTATGATGGTTAGTATTCCAAGCAAAACTCAAACTCTTACAAGTTGGCTGTACAGACCAGTTTTTCCGGAATCATGGCAAAAAGCTAACTTGTATGCTCTCGCACTTTGGACTAATGGAATGGCTTTTCGAAATATCAATTTCACCAAATGGGGACGCCCCATTATCAAGATTGCCGAGATCAAAAATGGAATATCGGGACAGACAAAGTTCACAGATTCAGAATACGAAGCTTGCTACTTTGTGACTGCAGGTGACATGCTGTTTGCATGGTCAGGACAACCGGAAACGTCGATTGATGTCTCCTGGTGGCGGGGGCCTGATGGATGGTTAAATCAGCATATTTTTAAGGTTCAACCCAATGAAGACTACTGCGACCGACGTTTCTTCTATTATCTTCTAAAGTACCTAAAGCCTAATTTCATCGGGATTGCTCGTAATAAGCAAACCACAGGCCTGGGACATGTTACAACATATGACCTGAAAAACATTTCTGTGGGGGTTCCGCCCCTCCCTGAACAGCGCGCCATTGCCCACATCCTCGGCACTCTGGATGACAAAATAGAGCTGAACCGCCGGATGAACCAGACCCTTGAAGCCATGGCGCAGGCCCTGTTCAAGAGCTGGTTTCTGGACTTTGATCCTTTCCGGGAACATGGTATGCAGGACTCGCCGCTGGGGGAGATACCGGTGGGGTGGATGGTGGGTAATATCAGCGACATTGCAATGATTAGTAGAAAGAGTATTAATCCGAACAATTTCCCCACTGAGGTTTTTGATCATTACAGTATCCCTGCCTTCGATGAAGGCCGAATGCCAAAGGCTGAGGAAGGTGGACAAATTCACAGTAACAAATTTGAGATACCGAGCAAAGCTGTTCTAGTATCTAAGCTCAATCCCCGCTTCCCGAGGGTATGGCTACCTCATCCTATTACTGCTCACCGTTCCGTGTGCTCTACTGAATTCCTGGTATGTTTGACAAGTGAGGATGCAACACGGGAATACCTTTTTTCTTTGTTCAGTTCGAATTCTTTCCGTGAGACGTTCTCAACCCTGGCAACGGGTACATCCAGTAGCCACCAACGCGTCAGACCTGAAGACCTGCTTGTAATGGCCACAGTTGTACCGCCCAAACATGTTGTTACTGAGTTTTCAGATGCTATAGCCCCCTTTTTTAGCAAAGTCAGTCAAAACCTTTTTGAAAGCAGAACTCTCAATGGTTTGCGTGATAGCCTGCTACCCAAATTGTTGTCTGGTGAGATGCGGGTAAAGGATGCTGAGAAGCTAGTGGAGAAGACCCTATGACAGTACAGGTTATTACCGAATCTGTAGTTGAAGAAGCTGCCATCGCCTGGTTCAAAGAATTGGGCTATCAGTGTCTGGCTGGGCCGGATATTGCCTGTGATGGCCTTTATCCTGAACGGGAAAACTACAGTGATGTATTACTGGAAGAACGGTTCCGGTCCGCTCTAATTGCCCTAAACCCGGACATGCCTCGTGAGGCACTGGAGGACGCTTTCAGAAAAGTCACTCGTCCTGAGAGCCCGAGCCTCATTGTAAATAACCGAGGGTTTCACAAGATGCTGGCTGATGGCGTGGATGTGGAGTACCGAAATGAAGATGGGCGCATCGTCGGTGACAAGGTTTGGTTGGTAGATTTTACCGACCCGGAGCGTAATGATTGGCTGGTTGTTAACCAGTTCACTGTCATTGAAGGGCAGCAGAACCGGCGTCCCGACTTGGTGGTTTTTGTAAATGGCTTGCCTCTCGCCGTGATAGAACTCAAGAACCCTGCTGACGAAAATGCCACGATAAGGGGCGCCTATAATCAGCTTCAGACCTATAAAACGGACGTACCTTCCCTTTTCATGTATAACGAACTGCTGGTCATCAGCGATGGCACTGAAGCCCGGGTGGGAATGCTAACGTCCGGTATAGAGTGGTTTTTGCCCTGGCGCACCATTGAAGGAGTAACTGTAGCTCAAAGGGATGTACCAGAGCTCCAGGTGCTACTTAGCGGGGTATTCGAGAAGAGCCGCTTTCTCGACCTGGCACGCCATTTCGTCCTCTTTGAGGTAGATGGCCATAAGATAACCAAGAAGATGGCAGCCTATCATCAATACCATGCTGTCAACGCGGCAGTGAGTGCCACGGTAAAGGCTACTTCACCTCAAGGAGACAAGCGCGCTGGCGTAGTGTGGCATACGCAGGGGGCAGGTAAGAGTCTTACCATGGTGTTCTATGCCGGCAAGATAATTCTGCATCCGAGCATGGAGAATCCAACTCTGGTGCTGCTTACGGACAGAAACGATCTCGACCAGCAGCTGTTTGATAACTTCTCAATAGCACAAGACCTGCTGCGGCAGAAGCCAGAGCAGGCAGAAAGTCGGGAACATTTGAGGTCACTCCTGAAAGTAGCTTCCGGCGGTATCATATTCACTACTATCCAAAAGTTCCTGCCGGAAAATGGTGATAGATATCCATTGCTCTCAGACAGGCGCAATATTGTGGTTATCGCTGATGAGGCGCATCGCAGCCAGTATGATTTCATAGATGGATTAGCCCGAAACATGCGCGATGCACTGCCTAATGCTTCATTTATTGGATTCACGGGCACGCCCATAGAGAAGGCAGACAAGAGTACACCTGCGGTTTTTGGAGACTATATCAGTATCTATGACATTCAGCAAGCGGTGGCCGACGGTGCTACCGTGCGCATCTTCTACGAAGGACGCTTGGCAAAGCTGGAACTGGAAGAGAACGAAAGGCCACACATTGATCCTCAATTTGAAGAGGTCACTGAGGGTGAGGAAGAAAGTATAAGGCATAAACTCAGAACCAAATGGGCTCGCCTGGAAGCAATGGTGGGAACGGAGAAGCGGATAAATCTTGTAGCAAGAGACATTGTGAATCACTTTGAGCAGCGTTTGGAAGTAATGGATGGTAAAGGGATGATAGTCTGTATGAGTCGTCGTATCTGTGTAGACCTCTACGATGCCATCATTAAGCTCCGTCCTTCATGGCATCATCAAGATGACGATAAGGGTGTCATTAAAGTGATTATGACCGGTTCAGCGAGTGACCCCACCAACTTTCAGCCCCATATTCGTAACAACCTTCGCCGTGAGGCTATCAAAAAGCGAATGAAAGCTCCCTCAGAC
>CAYOKF010000128.1:0-5152 GCA_964404475.1 uncultured Dehalococcoidaceae bacterium
TATTCAAATAAATAAAAACCCCGCTAACATGGGAAGCTAAGGTTAACTCTCGCTTTCCTGCGGAGGGAAGAATGCCCGAGATTTCAGGTAACCCCTCCGATGCTGGCTGTGCCCGGTTGATAAGACAAAAAGCTACGAGCCAAGGTTTTCATGCCGTATTTAATCCGAATAATTCAAGAAGTATGCTGGTCTATTTGTTAGATTATTTCTTCCCCCCGGCGTACTCTGATTTCAATTCGGGTGCCTTTTTTATCTTCAGTATGGGCTTGCCATCTTCGCGGTGCTGGTAGGTTAGCAGGCTGTCCCGTGACCTGTCTATTTCGGGATAGTCAAGCCTGATGAAGGCGCCGCGTGTTTCTTTTCTCTCTAAACAGGCCTTGATATGCAGCTCGGCTAGTTCCATGATGTTATGGACTTCCAGGCACCTCATCAGCTGGTGGGGATTCTTCGCCATTAGTTTGGGCAGAAATACTCTCCTCAGCGAACCAAGCCTTCTCAGTCCTTCCCGGAGTTTGCCTTCGGATTTTAACTGGCTTACGTATCGCTCACAGATGTAGCGAATGGCGCTCTCCAATTCAATTGGCTCAGTACCGTCCGTTACAGCCAGGGGGGCCAGGGCTAACTGCTTCTGGCTTTCCACCTGAGCCTCGTCCACTACCGGCTCTCCGGCTTCATTGATGGCGGTGCTTATGTTGTCACCAACGAGCAAGCCACTGACGGCGGCCTCGCCGCAGCTGTGAAAGCCGGCGGTGCAATCTCCTATTGAGTAAAGGCCCGGTAGCGAAGACCGGAAATTTTCATCGACACTGATGCCGGACACGGTCACGAAGTTGTAGGGTTTATTGGGCATTATTTCAAAGCGGTGAGTTCTGGGGTTGAAACCCCTGTCTTCGGCTATCTTGAATGACACCAGCCTCTCATCGACAAAAGCTACTTCTATCCTCTTGTGAAAGTCATCTGGCAGGTGCTCAAGACCGTAGTATATGGGGTTCTCGCCTTTTCGCTCCATCTCAGCGTATCCCTGGGTAGAGCGCCAGGAGTTGTAGGTCAGTTCTTCGTCCCGCCAGTTAAACTGCTTTGCGGGAATCCCGTCATTAATGGGGAAATTGCCGAAGGAAATGTTAAGGTCATCCCGTATCCTGAATCCCCAGCCGGTTATCTCCATGTTAGCCAGGTCGGCGCCAGCCCGGTAGGCTGAAGCCCACCCGTCCCCGGAGACTGAAGCGGGGCACCAGTGGTATCTAAACTTGTACTTCCAGAACTGGGGAGTTTCCGGGTCATAGCAACGGGCGAAGATGCCAGTGGCGATGACTACAGCCTTGGTCTTAATGACGATGAATTCACCGGTGCGGGTGTTGATGGCGGTGGCGCCGACAACCCGGCCGTTATTGGTGAGCAGGTCAATGACCATTGTCCGCTCCAGGATGTTCACGCCGCTCTTCCTCGCTGCGGCTGCCATCTCAGGTTTTACGTTCTGCCAGTGCACCCGGAGTCCAAGTTTATGTGCCACTGCCGGGTCCATGCCCGGTCCCCGGTGAGGCATCCAGTAGAATTCACCATCATCCCAACTCATGGTGACACCCTGTTTCTCCAGCTCTTCCAGTCCCCAGAAAGCGTTGTCGTAGTACCGGTACATGATGTTAGGGTTACCCCATAGCCCCTCTCCGTTGGTAGAATTCTGCGCACCCTCATAGATTTGTACCAGTTCCAGGGGTGTTATGCCTTCACGCGGGAAGATACCATAGTGGTCAATGCCCTGTCCTGAACTACCGCTTCTATCTGTCTTGGCCTTCTCAATCAGTGTGACGTCAAGCCCGTGCTCCCTGGCCTTGGTGGCGGCGGGGCAGCCGGCGATTCCTCCGCCGACTACGAGCAGATCAGTCTCTACGATTTTATCTGCGATTCGGTCTAATGCCATTTTCTAGCCTCCCTTGGTGGTTTGATTACTGGTTGTCCGGGCAAGGGATTACCAGAACGATGCCGGGTATGTGATGTCTATTGCCCGCTTGGGGCACTCCATCCAGCAGATGCCGCAGTGCCAGCACTCTTCCTCATAAGCCACTACCGGTATATCCTTCTCCTCATCCCAGGCAAAAACGTCCAGGGGGCATAAGTCATAGCATTTCCCACAGCCGATGCATTTTTTATAGTTTATTTTGGCTGGCATATTATTTACCTCCCTTAATGTATTCCGGTTTCAGTTCCGGCGCTTTCCTTAACTCAAGCACCGGTTTACCATTTTCGAATCGCTGGTAGATGTGTATGTTGTCCAGCGAGGTGTCTTTTTCGGGGTAGTCAAGCCTGATGCTGCTGCCTCGTGTCTCCTTTCTTTCCATCACGGCGTTGAGGTGCACTTCGGCTAGGTCAAGTATGTTGCGTACTTCCAGGCAACGCATCAGTTGGTGCGGGTTCTTGGCCGTCAGCCTGGGTGAAAACACCCTTCTTAGTGAGCCGAGTCGCCTTAGTCCCTCGCGGAGTTTACCCTCGGACTTGAAAAAGCCTGCATACCGCTCGCACGCGTAGCGAACGGCGCTCTCCAGCTCTATTGGGTCGGTGCCATCCCTTACGCTCAGCGGGGCCAGTGCAGCCTGTTTCTGGCTTTCTACCTGAGCTTCATCAATCACCGGCTCTTTAAACTCACTTAAGAAGCCGGGCAGGTCATCAGCAAGGAGCAGGGCGCTGACAGTGGCCATGCCGCAGTTGTGAAAGCCGGCGGCGCAATCTCCTACTGCGTAAAGCCCCGGCAATGAAGACCGGAAATATTCGTCAGTGTTAATGCCGCAGGCCATATGCATTGATGGTGATTGTATCGGCATCAGGTCATAGCGGTGTAGCCTCGGGTTAAACCCTCTGTCCTCGGCTATCTTGAATGAGACCAGCCTCTCGTCGGCGAAGGCTATCTCCATCCGCTTGTGGAAGTCATCGGGCAGGTGTTGCAGGCTGAAGTAGAGCGGGGTCTTGCCCCTATCTTCCTCCTCTTTATACTGGGCAGGGCCGGGGAGATAGGGGGTCCTTTCTCCGTCCCAGGTGTACTGTTTGGCCGGGATACCGTCGCCACGGACGAAATTACCAAAGGAAATGGTTAAGTCATCGCGCATCCTGAAGGTAAAGCCGGATACATCCATGTTAGCCAGTTCTACTCCGGCCCGGTAGGCGGCGGCGTAGCTATCTCCGGAAATTGTCGCCGGGCACCAGTGGTAGCGGAACTTGTTCTTCCAGAAGAGGGGTGTTTCCCCGTCATAGCACCGGGTGAACAGGCCGGTGGCGGCAACAACTGCCTTGGCCTTGATGACGATGAAGTCACCGGTGCGGGTATTAACTGCGGTAGCGCCGGTAACTTTACCGTCTTTGGTGAGAAAGTCAACCACCATGGTTCGCTCAAGGACATTTACGCCGCTTTTTCTCACCGCTTTCGCCAGCATCGGCTTGATGTTCGCCCAGTGTACCCTGAGCACTCCCTTTGCCCCTTCCCAGGCCGCTGCCGCTGGCATCCAGTAGTATTCACCGTTATGCCATTTGGAGGTAATTCCCAGCTTCTCCAGTTCTTCCAGAGTCCAGAAACCGTATTTGTAAAGCCGGTAGAGGGCGTTGGGGTCAGTAAACTGTCCCTCCCAGTTGAAGGCGGCCTGCCAGCCATTCCAGATTCCGGCAAACTCTTCCGGCGGGATATCAACCGGAGTGAAACTCCGGGTCCGGGGCGGGAAGTTCCCGTAGTGGTCAATACCTGCCGCCGCACTACCACTCCTATCGGTCTTGGCCTTCTCAGCCAGTGTGACCTTCAGGCCTTTATTCGCTGCCTTGGCCGCAACGCAGCAACCGGCAATGCCACCTCCCATTACCAGAACATCGGTTTCTACAATCTTGTCCGTAATTGCTTCTAGAGCCATTTTTAGCCTCCTTATAGCATTTCCTTATTTCCTTTTTCCGCCCACTCAGCTATTTCCTTCGCGCCTTCCTGTACGGATGCTTCCTCAAACTCTGTATCCCCGTACTTTATGTTTTTGGCATACTCGGGGATTAGCTCTTCGGATGCCTGGATATAGCTGATGTCCTTCTCCTCAGCCCGCTGCTTGATGAGTTTCCAGAAAGGAAATTCAAATTTCTCTTCGTAGTATTTGTCGGACATAGGCTCTGCCATTTCTAACCTCCTAAATCATGCTTTATTGCCTGGCAATGCCGGTACGTTAACGGTTTATTTTAACACAACAAGGGTATCCGGTATTAACACTATTGGTTCCGGTCTTATGCCTGTCCTGGTTGGCAAATCAAATTCCTGAGGTGTGTGCCCGTTGTGTAATAGTGTAATAATTGTTGATAGTATTCAATAATTTGGTATCAGGAACAGGCCAGCGGCTTGGTTAAAATCCGCGAGCACCTCACTATAGCACGCAGGGCATGTTCTGTCAAGGAGAACATTTCTCAGTGCAACTACATTTCCGGCGGGTTAAAAAGGCAGAGTTATCCTTAATTATTGTAACTGGGACTCAATGCCGCACAGTCTCTTGGCGGCGTTTTTAAATCCCTCTATATTGGTTCGTCGCCCAATCATAATCTTTTGCGCCATGGGTGAGCCGGCACCGTGCAGGGATTCAGTGAGATAGCATACTGCTCCCAGTCCCAGGGTCAGGTTCTCAATCAGGCGCAGGACGCGGACACGGTTCTCCACGGGAACACCGTCGACACCTTTTAAGTATTTGGCGACATACTTACCTATTTCGGGGTGTTTCAGGTCTTTTTCCGAAGGCAAGGTTACCAGTGAACCCCCGGCAATGTCCTGGGCCAGCCTGGCTATATCATAAGGAAACCTGGTAACATTTAGCTTGGACACATTGGCAAGCAGGGTGTCCACGAGGTAAGTCCCGGAGGGTTCCCGGTGACCTTCGTAGGCGCAGGCGAGGCTACAGGAATACATGGTTTCATTGAGATGGATCATGTCAATGATTTTATCCCTGACATGGGAAGCCCTGTCGGTGCCCTGATATTCGGCAATCAACTGGGCAGCGCCAATCAAGACCGCGCCAATTCCTGATTTACAGGCGTAGCTCTGGCGGTGATAGGAAGCGAACTTTTCCACGAAGTCAAAGGCGAAGTCCCACTCCTTATACATGAAGACCCGTTCCCAGGGGACAAATACGTCAGCAAAGATGACCAT
>CAYOKF010000129.1:0-5096 GCA_964404475.1 uncultured Dehalococcoidaceae bacterium
GATGACTGGTAAAGAAGCACTACTGGAGCTGTTAAGCCGTAAGGGAGTAGAGTACGTCTTCGGTATTCCGGGGGCAACTGAAGTAATGTTCATGGATGCCCTGGAAAAGCATCTGGAGATGAAGTATATTCTCGGACTCCATGAAGTTGTTGTTGCCGGTATGGCTGAGGGCTATGCCCGGATGTCAGGCAAACCGGGTTTTCTCAACCTGCATACCGGTACCGGACTGGGGGCGGCTATACCCATGCTGCTAAATGCCCGTGCCGGTGGTGTACCGCTGGTAGTAACTGCCGGTCAGCAGGATAAGCGTCTGTTGCTTAAAGACCCGCATCTGGCCGGTGACCTTGTAGCAACGGCAGGTCTTTTTGCCAAGTGGTCTGCCGAGGTAGTCTATGCTGAGGAAATTCCCGTGGTGATGCAGCGTGCCTTCAAAATGGCGCTACAGCCGCCTGCCGGTCCGGTCTTTATATCTTTGCCACAGAACATTATGAGCCAGAACATCGATTTTGAATATATAGCGGATAAAACGCCTCTAATGGCATTACGTCCTGACCGGGAAGCCATTGACCAGGCGGTGAACTTATTAATTAATCCCGCTGCTCCGGTTATTCTTGTGGAAAGCGGTGTGGCCAGGGATGGTGCTCTGGCTTTGGTGGTAAAGTTAGCCGAAATAATCGGGGCGCGTGTCTACCAGCCTTGGATGGCGGACATTAATTTCCCGGTTCAGCATCCCCAGTATATGGGTGATGCCAATTATTCCAGTCCTGAAATCAGGGAGACACTGGAATCAGCTGACGTAGTGATGCTAATAGGCTGCCCTCAATTCAGCACACCCTCTTATCAGCCCGTTCCCATTATACCCAAGCGGACTAAAATAATTCAGATAGATGACAACCCCTGGGAAATAGCCAAAAACTTTCCGGTTACCGTTGGTATTCAAGGTAATGTCAAGACATCGCTGGGGGAGTTAATCAGTGTTCTGGAAAGGAAAATACCGGATGAGGCTGGAGCAGCGGTAAGAACCCGGGCGAGGGAGATTGCTCGAGAGAAAGAAGCAAGAACCAAGACTCTCCTGGAGCAGGACGAAGCCGAAAAAGATAATGTTCCTGTGTCCGTTTCACGATTGATGCGGGAATTAAGGGATGCTATCAAACCTGGCACAGTAATCGTGGATGATTGCTGGTCATCATCGGAGACACTGCGTCGAATCTTGAATCTTGCCGAACCCGGGAGCTATCACCGTGCCCGCCGCGGGGGGAGTATCGGCTGGGGACTGCCCGGCGCCCTCGGTATTAAGCTGGCTGCTCCTGGCCGTCCGGTAGTGGCGGTTAGCGGGGACGGCAGCGCCATGTGGTCGATTCAGTCTCTATGGACAGCCGCTCACTACAGGATACCGGTTACCTTCATCGTCACAGCTAATGCTGCCTATCGTCAGGTCAAGATAATGAGACAGATGCTGCTGGGCGGAGAACTTAACGGAAAGCATGCCGGTATGGATCTGGATGACCCAGTTATTGACCTCTGTCAGCTGGCTGAGTCAATGGGTGTCCATGGAGATAGGGTGGAGCGACCTGACGAATTGGGGGGAACCTTAAGGGCTGCCTTTGATTCTAATGAACCCTGTCTTGTTGAAGTAAGGGTTGAGAATAAATAGCCCAGCAGGTTTAATAGTAATGGTTAGCGAATGGTTGAGAGTATTTTACCTTTGGCGGTCGCTTGTCGACTGTTGATTATATGGTGGGCAGTGCGTTGGGATGTTATCTTATTATAGAGGGGGTTAACCATGCCAGGAGGTTATGCCGGCAAAATAATATTTGTTGACCTGACAGCAGGGACTATCAAAGAGGAAACGCCGCCGGAGGGTCTATATCGTGATTTTATCGGGGGTACCGGTCTGGGGGTCAGGATACTCTATGAGCGTATTAAGCCCAAGTCAGACCCTCTGGGACCGGGGAATATGCTGGGCTTTGTTACCGGATCTCTGACGGCGACACCGACACCGGGGAGTGGCAGGTTTATGGTAGTTTGTAAATCTCCCCTGACAGGCGGCTGGGCTGACTCAAACTGCGGCGGTTCACTGGGCCCCGAGTTAAAAGCGGCTGGCTATGACGCCGTATTTTTCTCAGGCATTGCTCCTGAGCCGGTCTATCTCTCGATATCTTCCGGAAAAGCCGAACTCAGGGACGCTTCACACCTGTGGGGTAAGGATACCTACGAAACTGATGACCTGCTTCGCCAGGAACTTGGTGAGGCTCGGGTAAAAGTTGCCTGTATTGGTCCGGCAGGCGAGATGTGTTCTTTGATAGCATCAATAATTCATGACCAGGGTAGGGCTGCCGGACGCTCTGGTGTAGGCGCGGTGATGGGTTCCAAAAGGTTGAAGGCAATAGCGGTAAGTGGTAATCAAAAAGTACCTGTGGCTGATGCGGAGAGGCTGAGGACGGTGAGCAGGGACTTTGCGGCGTCGCTCCGGGAGAGTAGTTTTCAGCAGGGCCTGGCCAAAGCGGGTACGGGTGCTGACCTGAGTTTCCTGGTCAGCATTCATGACTCCCCCGTCAAGAATTGGAACTTGAGCGGTTTGGAGGCAATGCCTACCTGTGAGAATCTGGATGGTGCCAATATGGACGGGTATAAGCTGGAGAGTTACGGATGTCAGTCCTGTCCGGTGCGGTGCGGCGCTGTCGTTCAGATAAAGGATGGCCCGTTTGCGACTACCGGCAAAGTACACCGGCCCGAATATGAGACTCTGGCCGCCCTCGGTAACCTCTGCTTGATTGATAATGTGGAGTCAGTGATTAAAGCCAATGATATATGTAATCGCTATGGTCTGGATACTATAGCGGCGGGTAATGTTATCGCCTTTGCCATGGAATGCTACGAGAAGGGGCTGATTGGCAAAGAGACTACTGATGGTATCGAACTTACCTGGGGCAATGCCGAGGCACTAATCGCGTTACTGGAAAAGATAGTCAGAAGGGAAGGGTTTGGTGCCGTGCTTGCTGATGGCTCCGAGAAAGCGGCGGCGCGTATCGGCAAAGGTGCTGAGCAATATGCCATGCACGTGCACGGTCAGGGATTGCCCTATCACGACCCGCGCAGCAATCCCGCGCAGGGTACCGGTTACATGGCGGATGCTAATCCCAGCTGCCATATGGGAACAAACGCGACAATATCATTGGAGCGTGGCAGGGCTCTGGCCCCGGATCCGGCACTACAGGTGCCCAAGCTGGAAGTTTACGGTGATTATGACGGTAAAGGGCCGATGTATGCCATCGGGGCTGAGTATTATCAGTTGTTCAGTTCTTGCGGGCTGTGTGCTCTGTTATTGATAAACACCACGCCACTGGCTGAGCTGGTCAGTGCTGTGACGGGGTGGGACTTTAGCTGGGTGGAGGGGCTCAAGGCAGGGCGCCGGATTTTAACCTTGCGGCAGGCATTTAATGCGCGTGAAGGCTTGCTGCCTCAGGATTTTCAGTTGCCGGAGAGAGTTACGCGGGCACGGTCAGTTGGCACGGCTCTAGAGATTAAAATTGATTTTGATGCTTTGAAGAACGGCTATTTTGCCGCGATGCGATGGGACCTTACCAGTGGCAAACCCTATCGCCAGACACTTGTTGAACTGGGTCTGGATGAATTGACTGGTGATCTCTGGAAGGAGGCGACCTGATTATGGCAAACCTTATTCGGTTACCCCAGTTTCCCTGGGATGGCCCCAGCGAGCTTGAGCTACCCGTACCCGATAAATGGCAGGTTGAGGTCTGCAACATTGCCGGTTATGACCGCCCGGCCCTGAATGATGAGCAAATTAAGGCTTCAGTAACCGGTTTAATCGGCTCGCCACCCATCCGGGAACAGGCCAGGGGGAAGAATGAGGTAGCCATCATCTTTGATGATACGTCCCGCATTACCAGAGTGGACAGGATAGTTCCCTTCGTAATAGAAGAACTTGCTCAGGCAGGTATTCCTGATAACAGGGTTAGATTTGTCGTTGCTCTGGGCGGTCATGCGCCTCTGGAGAGGCCCGACCTGGTGAAAAAGCTGGGTGAGGCGACTGTCATTAGATTTCCCGTCTACAATCACAATGCTTTTGATTATTGCGCTTATGCCGGCACTACCAGCCGGGGTACTGAAGTGGTAGTTAATTCGGAAGTTATGCGCTGCGATTTCAAGATTGCCATTGGCTCCGTGGTGCCTCATGGGTTGGCTACGTTTAGTGGCGGTGGCAAAAAGATTGTGCCGGGGGTGGCTGCTGCCGAAACCATTATTGCCAATCATAGCTTACCACACACTGCGGACTATGACACCAACCCGCTACGGCTTGACATGGAGGAGGCGGCCGAACTGGTCGGCTTGGATGTGGCTATCGAGTGCATAGTCAATATGTGGGGAGAAACGGTAGCTATTTTCGCCGGTGCTGAAAATCTGGCCCATGCTGCCAGCGTTGCGGAAGCCAGAACTCACTATCTCGCTCCCAGGGCAGAGGGAAAAGACATTGTTATTGCCAATGCCTATGCCACGGCAACTGAAGCTACGAAACCGATCCGGTGCCTCACCTCAGTAAGCCAGAAGGGCGGTGATATGGTGATTGTCAGCAATACTCCCCGGGGGCAGGTCAGTCATTACCTGATGGGTTGGTGGGGACGAAATATCGGTGGTAAATTAAAGCCCAAGACCGAAGTCCCCCCGAATGTTAACAGGCTGATTTTATATACGGAATATCCGAGTAAGGCTGATCTGGAGTGGTTTGAGTGCTCACCCAGGGTAATGCTCATGAGCAAGTGGGATGATGTTCTGCAAACTCTTGTGGATGCTCATGGAGATACAGCCACGGTGGCGGTATACCCCAATGCCGATATCCTGTACTTCGGGTGAAGTTATATCGTGGTGGTGAAGAAAATGTGCGGATGGCGTGCCAGCCGGGGCATGCTGGTAAAATATCATTATTTGCGCTATGATACGTATAATTTCATATTCATTGCCAGTCATATCAGGGAAGATATGGAGGTGTCTGGCGGTACATAGCAGGATGCCGGGGTATATATAGCGCCATGTTGCTCAACCGGAGTTTTTCTTATTTATATTTGGCAGGTTAAGTA
>CAYOKF010000130.1:0-5086 GCA_964404475.1 uncultured Dehalococcoidaceae bacterium
AGGGGCATCCAATAAATACCCCGTCCGGCAAGATTGAATTCTACTCCCAGAACCTGGCCAAGCACTTCCCTGATGACATGGAGAGGCCCCCGGTCCCGCACTATATCGCGTATGGTGAGAGCCACCAGGAAAGCAGGCAGCACCCCAGAGCTGAGAAGTATCCGCTGCTTGTCGTTTCCAACCACGGAAGATGGCGGATCCATGCCAACCTCGATGATGTAACCTGGTTCAAGGAAACCCCGACGGGTAAGGTCAGGGGGGGCGACGGATACATGTACGAGCCTGTCTGGATTAATCCGGCAGATGCGGCGGAGAGAGGGATAGCCAGTGGTGACGTGGTCAAGTTATTCAATGAGCGGGGTGGCGTCCTTGGCGGCGCCTATGTAACCGAGCGCATAATGCCCGGGGCTGTATATTGCGATCACGGGGCGCGGTATGACCCGGTAGTACCCGGAGAACTTGACCGGGGTGGGGCGATTAATACCATCTGCCCGCATAAAACAAGCTCGAAGAACACCATCGGGATGGTGACCAGCAGCTTTCTGGTTGAGGCTGAGCGGGTTGATATCGATGAAATGAGGAAGAAATACCCCGAAGTGTTTAACCGGCCGTATCACTCTGCCGCTGGACTGTGTATGGAGCGATTTCTATCTGGAGGTGAACCAAAGTGAAGGCTTTAGTTATCGACATTAACAAGTGTAATGGCTGCTATAACTGTCAAGTTGCCTGTAAAGACGAGCATGTCGCGAATGACTGGACACCGTATGCCAAACCTCAGCCGGACACCGGGCAGTTCTGGACGAAAATTACGGAGATGGTGCGGGGAACCGTCCCCAAGGTCAAGATTACCTATATCCCCAACATCTGCCAGCACTGTGATCAGGCGCCATGCATCCCGGCCTGTCCCGAACAGGCGATATATAAGAGGGACGATGGTATAGTCATCATTGACCCGGATAAATGTGCCGGACACAGGTCTTGCGTTGATTCCTGTCCCTATGGAGCGATATATTTTAACTGGGACCTCAACATTGCTCAGAAATGCACCATGTGTGCCCATCTGCTGGACAAAGGGTGGAAAGAGCCGAGATGCGTCGAGGTCTGCCCCACCGAGGCTTTGAAGTTTGGCGAGGAAGAAGATTTGAAAGAATTGATCGATAAAGCGGAGATATTGCACCCCGAATGCCGAACCGGGCCAAGGGTATACTATATAGGCTTACCCAAAAAGTTCGTCGCTGGAGCCGTATATGACCCGGAGCAGGACGAGTGTGTTGAAGGGGCAACTGCTACCCTCACTGACGTCAAAAGCGGTGGGAAGTTTACCGCCAGTACCGATAGCTTCGGTGACTTCTGGCTTAAGGAATTGCCGGTAAGTACGTTTTCCCTTACTATAGAGAAAGAGGGATACCAGCCCAGAGAGATAAAGTCGGTCAACACCGAGCAGGACGTAAACCTGGGGGATATAAAGCTGGATAAGAAAATGCATCCGTAACATGGCCACTGATGTGAATGGATGCGAACGCTTGAGATTACACGGCTGATGTTAGCGAAGCTTTGCTCAGGGAAGGAGGCTATTTATGACAGAACAGGTATTTACCAGCTGCACCGTTGGTGGCCCCATTACGGTGTATGTGAGAGATGGAAAGATAGTCAGAGTCCGCCCGCTGGTGATTGATGAAAATGACCTGCGGCCGTGGACAATTGAGGCCAACGGTCAGGAATTCTCCCCGCCCAAGAAGGTCGCCATTTCGCCATATACGCTGACCGAGCGGATAAAGGTATATGCCGAGGACAGGATAAAATACCCCATGAAGAGGGTGGACTTTGACCCGGAGGGTGACCGCCACCCGGAAACAAGGGGCAAATCAGAGTATGAACGGATAAGCTGGGATGAAGCGCTGGATATAGTGGCCGGGGAGATGAAGAGAATCAGGGAGACTTACGGCCCGTCCGCTGTCTCGGCAATAACATCGTCGCACCATAACTGGGGTTCTGTATTTTATAAACTTGGGCCGTTCTGGCGGTTCTTTGATTTGATTGGCTTTACTTCTGTCTTTGACAACCCGGATAGCTGGGAGGGGTTCCATTGGGGTGCCATCCATACCTACGGCTTTTACTGGAGACTGGGCGCTCCGGAGCAGTATGACCTGCTTGAAGATGCTCTGAAAAATACGGAATTAATGATTTACTGGTCAACTGACCCGGATACAACCCGTGGCTGCTATACCGGACAGGAAAACGCCATCTGGCGTCTCTGGCTCCGCGAATCAGGGAAGAAGCAGATTTTCATTGACCCGTTCTGCAATTATACGGCCTCTGTCCTCGCCGACAAATGGATAGCGCCCCGCCCGGATACTCAGAGCGCTCTGGCTCTGGCCCTGGCCTATGTCTGGATAAAGGAGGACACCTATGACCGCGACTACGTCGCCTCGCGTACCGTGGGTTTTGACCAGTTCCGTAAATATGTGACGGGTGAGGAAGACGGGGTGCCCAAGACGCCGCAGTGGGCTGCAGAGTTAACCGATGTTCCGGCAAGAACGATAACCGCTCTGGCCAGGGAGTGGGCATCGAAGAAGACAATGTTAGCCTGCGGGTTGCATTCTGGCATGGGTGGCGCCTGCCGTCAGGCTTACGGACACGAGTGGGCCAGGCTGGTGGTGCTGCTTCAGGCGATGCAGGGGCTGGGTAAGCCCGGTGTTAATCTCTGGTCGACTTCCATGGGGGCTCCCAGCAACCCCGATTTCTGGGTACCGGGATACGGTGACCCGGATACAATGATGCGCTGGTCGCCGGCAGCCAAGAAAAAGGTGTACAATCCGGTAGAGCAACGCCTTTACCGTTTACTCATCCCCGATGCTATCCTGAACCCGCCGGTTAGCTGGCTGGGAGAAGGTTTCTGCTTCATGTCTGCGGAGCAACAGTTCAAGCGGTATACCTATCCCATGCCCGGCAATTCCGAAATTAAGATGTTATACCGGTACGGGAGCTCTTTTGTGGGTACCATGACCGAGACAAGCAAGTGGTTGCAGGCCTACCAGAGCCCCAAAATCGAATTTATAGTTAATCAGGACTGCTGGTTCGGTAGTGAGTCCGGATTCGCTGATATCATTCTGCCCGCTTGCACTAACCTTGAGCGGATGGACCTTTCGGAATTCGGCAATGCCGGTGGCTATGTCGCCCATAACAGCAACGGGTGTAACTACCGTGTTGCCGTCCTGCAAAAGAAATGTATTGAGCCCCTGCATGAATCAAAGACGGACTATGAGATATTTACGCTCCTTGCCGAAAGGCTGGGGATAAAGGAAGATTTCACCGACGGTAAGTCAGAAGAGGACTGGGTTAAGGGTATGTTTGCCATATCCGACCTGCCCAAGTATATATCCTGGGAGGAGTTTGAGAAGAAGGGCTATTTCATCATTCCCCACCCGGAAAATTATCAGCCCACACCGGCCTTTCGCTGGTTCTATGAAGGGAGGGAGTGCGATACCCCTGACCCGGGTAACACTTACCGGGGCACCGATAAGGCTAAAGAGCTGGCAACGCCCAGTGGTAAGATAGAGTTTGCCGCGCAGAGTCTCAAGGAGAACTTCCCCGATGACGAGGAAAGGCCGCCGGTGCCCCACCATATCCCCAGCTGGGAAGGGCATACCTCGGAGCTTGCCCGGAAATACCCCTTGCAGCTTATCTCGCCACATCCGAGATTCTCATTTCATACTCATTACGACAAGCACTCTGTCTGGCTGGGAGAAATCCCCGGTCACCGTATTCTTAAGGATGGCTACTACTGGCAGACAGTGCGTATTCACCCGCAGGATGCTGCCGCGCGGTCTATCAGTGACGGCGATATTGTCAAGCTTTATAATGACCGTGGCGCCGTGCTGGGCGTGGCCAAACTCACGGAGCGCATCCGCCCCGGCGTGGTTCATAGCTATACATCTTCAGGGAAATATGACCCGCTGGAACCTGGCAAGCCGGATTCTATCGATAAAGGTGGCTGTGTCAATCTGCTGATTCCTTCCCGCATGATGTCAAAGAATGCTCCGGGCATGGCACCTAACTCCTGTCTTATCGAAATTGCGAAATGGGAGAAATAAGGCAATGACAAAATATGGTATGGTTATTGATGTCACCAGATGCAATGGCTGTCATAACTGCTTTCTCGCCTGTAAAGATGAATACTGCGGCAATGATTATCCTCCCTACTCGGCAGCGCAACCCCTTACCGGACACTTCTGGATGCAGCTAATTGAAAAGGAGAGGGGGAACTATCCCCGGGTAAAAGTAGCCTATACGGCATTACCCTGCCAGCAGTGTGAGAACGCGCCGTGCCTCCGGGCATCAACAAACAATGCGGTTTACCGCAGGCCTGACGGCATAGTTATTATCGACCCGGAGAAAGCAGCCGGGCAGAAAGAAATCGCCCAGGCATGTCCGTATGGGGTAATCTACTGGAACGAAGAGAAAAACATACCTCAGAAATGCACCTTCTGTGCCCACCTGCTGGACAAGGGATGGCAGGAGCCCAGGTGTGTTGATGCATGCCCCACCGGTGCCCTGATATTTGGCGACCTTGATGACCCCGGCAGTAAAATAGCCAAGATTGTGGCTTCATCGGAGGTGGAAACGCTTCACCCGGAATACGGACTGAAGACGGGAGTCTACTATATTGGATTACCCAGGAGATTAATTGCCGGCACGGTAGTTTTCGGGGATAGAAGGGATGAATGTGCCGAGAACGTCACCGTCACCCTTTACGATAAAACTGCCACCAAAACGGTTAAAACCGATAATTATGGTGACTTTGAGTTTGAAGGGCTGTCACCGGAGACTGAATACGCGCTGAAGATTGAACACAGCGGATATGCTGCGCAGGAAATTAATGTACCTGCGGAAACCGATGTGTATCTGGGGGAAATAGTCTTAAGTCCGCATAGCTGAGCTGAGGCACAGTAAACTTTCAGTAAGAACTGCGGACTTAACCGGTGTGTTAGGTATTGAAGTAAAGTGAGTGCTGTTTCTGTATTGCCGTTGCGGCTAAAATATAATCTTAGCGCGTCTCTCCTTCCGGCCAGTTAGCGGTAACATA
>CAYOKF010000131.1:0-5057 GCA_964404475.1 uncultured Dehalococcoidaceae bacterium
GGCACCGACATTTCCATTCTTTTCTCTCTACTTGCACCCATTATACCTGCTTTGTGACATGTATAAAACAACCGCCAGTGGCCGGGGTGGGAGAAGGGAATCGTGCTAGGTTGTCAAATATCTCAAAAGCGCTTTTTGTGTGATGATGAAGCTAGACACGCACAAAACACGAACGCACTTTAACAACTGAATACGTCAAGCCTGAACCTGAACGCTTGCCCCGCTAGGCAAATAAGCTCAAAGGGGGTCAAGCGATGGTAACAGTAGCACCAGCAGCACCAAACGGCGATAGTGCCAATCATCAAGGGCATTGTAGCCAGTGCGGTAAAATCTGGACACTAAAAGAGAGGCAGGGCGTTTGTCCGTGGTGTGGAAAGCCCGCAAGCTGTCAAACCAATGGAGCAAAGCCCCGCCATTTCAAGTCTAGGTCAAACAGAAGGCGAAAGCAACCTAACGGCAACGGTAACGGCTACGACCATTTGGAAGGCGAATGGCTGACATACTATAAGGTAGCTTCCCGCTTTGCTTACAAGGCAAAGGCTGACGACAAACAGGACTTACTCCACGATATAATACTGACTCTTGCCAGAGCCGAGCGGAATAACGGTCATAAGCCGTTTACCGAAGCCGTCATGTATCGGATTGCCAGCTATGCTCAAGCTCATTACTGGTATCGGCATTACAAGCTCACTATGGGGTTAGATTGCGGACACTGTAGCAGGAAGCAACGGCAGAAGTGTAAAGAGGGGTGGCTATACGGCGATTGCCCGAAGGCTGTAAAGATGGAGAGCTTAAACAAGCCTGTCATAGACAGTGAAGGGAATACTACCGAGCTTGGAGAGTTGATTGCCGATGATAGGGCGATTGACCTTGACGCCTGGGTAAGCGATAGCACCTGGGAGATAGGCTATCCTAAACGCATGGTGGCGATAGCTCACAGACTGAAAGCGGGTATACCGCTTACCAAGACCGATAGACAATATCTATGGCGCTTTCGGAAAGCAGAACAAAAAACCTTACTTCCAATGTAGACGTTTTAAGGCACTTTCGGACACTTATATAGTGGCAGCACGTTTAGGCTAGCGTATCGCAGCTAGACGCAAGCTGACTACTCGGCGAAGCTGGCAGCCTTGCCCACTAGCCAGATAGCCAAAGGGGGTAATTCAAATAGAACAACTGAATATCGTGGGCAAGCGTTCAGGCAACAACGGCTTTGTAGCCCATAAGGCTACGCTGGTAAGCGCTCTATCACGTGCCCTTGCTGACCGTGTTATGGTCAGTGATTTCACGGTGGGGCGTAAAGGCTTTCTCGGATACCTGAAAGCTCTGGCAGGTTCCAATATAGTCCGTGTAATACCTGCCAACGGTGACGCTAGCGTATCGCAGGTCAACGGTAAAAGGCTTAAGAGGCTTTGGTCAACTGACGACTGCAGATATCGTCAATGAGGGGGAAGTTGTAGTTGATGACAAGCTTGTTGTCGGGCATGACGATGACCTCATCGATGAGGTCATCAACCGTATCTCTGACGGTCTCGGCGGCTTCATCCAGCTTCTGTTGATAGGCATCTACCAGCGGACTTCCCTTGGGACAGGCCAGATGAAGGTAGTTTAGTATATGGGAATGGACACGGACGTTTTCACGCAGGACGGTAGCAGCGTAGGCGATCTGTTCCGTTTGGGTCTGGTCATGGCGGGTGCTTTCTAGCTCGGCCTCCGCCTGCCGAGCGTATCTCTCTTTTTCCGCTATCTCTTCCTTAAGAGCGAAGGCTTGCTGCTCGAAGATATCGTTGGGAATGATGCCTTTTCTGGCTTGCGTGACCAGCCAAGCCAGCTCACGCTTGGTCTCATCACGACGGGCGATGGCATTATCAGCCCGCAGCTCAAGGGCCGAGTAATCCACCGGCTCGGCAACCATCTTCTGACAGAACTCCGGCGTCAGCACTTCAAGCAGGTTGTTCAGGACGCGGCCCTGTAGGATGTCGTAGTCGAGGTGTTGGGGTCGGCGGCAGTCATAGGTATGGGGATATTCGTACACCCCGCGACAGGTCAGCAGCGGACTGAGAGACCGGCGCCGGTAGACCTTTATTTCCCCGTTGGCCCGTTTGCGCTTCACGAACAGTCCTTTGGAGAACACGCGAAAACGGAGGCCGCAGCCGCCGCACCTGAACTTGTTGGGGCGTATCGGGTAGACGCGATTCGTCGCGCGGCTCCCAAAGTTGAGCCTCTTGGCTCGCAGCTTCTGGGCTTCATCGAACTCGGCCTTGGTTACCACCGCCGGCAGGGGAAACTCCAATACCTCACCGCCGCGTATCTTGAAGGTTCCTTTTCCGTAGGCGTGCTCATTGGTACGCAGGTCGTGGACATGGGAACGGGTCCACCCTTTGCCCAGTATCAGTCCTTTTCTCGGCCCGTTCTTGATCTTTGTACCGCTCATCCGCTGGGGAACGCCCATGCGGTTCAGGTAACGGGACACCTTATCGTCTCCCCAGTCTTTCCAGTCGACCAGCATCCGCCGGTACCACATGGCTTCTTCCGGGTCGAGCTCGACCTGCTGCTTTTCCTTGTTCAAACGCCTGCCGTAGGGAGCCGTGCCTACGAAATGCCCCCGGCTGACGGCGGTATGGATGCCGATGATGCCCCTTTCCCGCTTGGCTTCCGTCTCGCCCTTGGCGATGATGGCGTTGAGCAACAAATACCTTTTGCTTACTTCCTCGACCACTCCCTCGATATCCATGCCTCCCTGATCCAGCAGCGGTTCCAGAGCGGCGCAGGTGCTGGCCGAGCCGACGATCCTATCAGCGCACCAGACCATGATCATGTCACCGGCCCGAAGATTTTCCCTGATGAAACGAACCATCGCCTGGAAGTCAGGTCGGGTGGCATCCCAGCGGCGGCCTACATCGGAGAAGATGCGGGTCAGGAAATAGTCTTTGTCCTGACAGCGTTTGCGAATACCCTGCTCCTGGTCGCCCAGGGAAGCACGGTCCGGCTCGGCTTGAGGATTGTCGGAAACACGGGTGTAGCCGACTACCCACCGCTTGTCGGTCGGCCAGTCGGGGTTTCGTGGCGGCTTCTTCGAGCTGGAAGGGTAATGTGCCATCTATCAAACCTCCTTTCCTTTCATTTTGTTTAACTGCCATCGGCGATCCGGCCTTTCATGTCGAACAGCATGGCATGACCCCAGACCACCTGGTTGGAGAATTCCTCCACGAGAACGGACTCATTGACGTAGGGGCAAGGCCGGGTCGGTACGTACTTCATTTCGAGCTTGCCGTCCTGGCGGTCACGCTTGATCTCGATGGTGAAGTACTGGCCCAGTTCCTTGCACTTTTCCAGCAACTCCGGGTCCATTCCCATTGTGTCCTGGCTCATCGTACACCTCCTTTCACAAGTATTTCACTAAGGATTTGGTATCGCTACCAGCCGGAGTATCGCCCCGCACCGGGGACAGATCGCGGTAGCTCTCGGGTCGATTGTCCAGGCGATAAGCTCGCCGCAGCGGAAACACGCTACCAGCGGCACGTCCGGCTGCGGGGTAGCCACTCCTTCGGCTTCGATAGGCTTGGCGGCGCTGACCACTTGCTGATTTTCCTCTTGCATTACCCGGAAGCCGCCGCGTTTCGTCGCAGCCTGTTTTTGTGACTGCCACCAGTTCTGGAAAGCTGGCTCGACGTACTGGATGTAGAACTGTAGTAGCTTATCCTCGGGGACTTCGCCGGTGGTGTCCATGATGATAAGACGATCCCCGGCGGCCATCGAAATGCCCTCTTTGGATATTTGCATGGCTGCCGGTAAGGTAACGCCCTGTGACTGCCCTGTCGTAAATGGCTTACGTCTCGTTGAAATCATTGTAATTACCCCTCGCACAGCTATAGTCTGGATGGAGTATAGACTATCCGAATGAGCTTGTCAAGTCTATATTTTCCATTAGCTTCACGGTTCAGGTTTAGAGGATTAATAAGGCTATAACCGCATCCTGTACCAGATGAACGATGACGCTAGGCTGGTCATCATCTATCTGTAATGGCGAGAGGGGGATATCTGTAAAGTCTAACGGCTAACTAGTGCTTCTCAGCAGCGTCTCATTTTTGATCGGATTCTTTTAGAGAACTTATCATGCGAATGCAATGTTTATGAAATGTTTCCTGTTCCTTCGCAGACGCATTTTCGCTGATTCCAGCAGATAGTATTAAAGGGCAAGTGCTGTCTATCCAATTTTCAGTAGTACTCCTATTAGACGGCTGGAAAAGTATCTGCTTTGATTTAGAACTAAGTCTACAAACGTATATTGTTCTTATCTCATTATCCTTCTTACCCGCGAACATCGAAAACAAAATACCATTATCTTCCGTATATAGGTTCTTATATAGTAATCGGTCCGACATCTCCTGTTTTAAGCCATCCACAAAATCATAATAGGAACTGACTGTTAGAATGGTCATTTCTACGTGCACAGTATTATCGCCAATCTTTCCGATAAAATTAGCTGAAGTCATACCGCCGGATTCACTATGGGGTATAGCTTGCCAGCCTTCCGGATAATCTATACCACTGAAATTAACCGAAGCATAAGAATCAGTTACCTGTTGTCCGTTCGGATTACTTAGCCTACTGTAACTCCCTTGTGAACAGGAGACACTAAGCATGAGTACCGCAGCTATAAACATAGTAGCCAACAATCTAAAAATGTATTTCATCTTTATCCCCTTTCATTTCGTTATTACCGGTGTTATGAGCGAACAGGTATCGGCTTTCAAGTCGGGATCAACTTCAGTCATCAGGCCACATGGTAAAATCGAATAAAGCATATCACCTGCTATGGCTGAATTAGTGACCAATACATACCTATCTCCGTCCTCAAAGTCAACCACTTTGTAATTTATGTTTATTATATAGCCGTCCGCTAACGCATGGATTTGTAAATCCAAAGCATACGGCATGAAATCGTCATAATTCTCTGTTTCAGTTTTATCTTTCTCTAACCACGCCGTCAATTCGTCAAGATTATTGAAATTGCGGAGGGTTGTCTGCTGGGCTCCTGATTGCGATTTAAGCCT
>CAYOKF010000132.1:0-5004 GCA_964404475.1 uncultured Dehalococcoidaceae bacterium
GTCGCTGGAGGAGCTATACGTTCATATACCGGGACTGATAGTGGTGATGCCTTCCAACCCGTATGATGCCAAGGGACTTCTCAAGTCCAGCATCAGGGATGATAATCCGGTGATATTCATCGAGCATAAAAATCTCTATAACATGAACGGGGATGTCCCCGAAGAGGAGTATCTGGTACCGCTGTGGAAGGCAGATGTTAAACGCCAGGGTGACGACATTACCGTGGTGGCTACCTCGCAATGCGTTAGCCTGGCTTTGCAGGCTGCCGGGACCCTGCAAAAAGACGGTATCTCACTGGAGGTAATTGACCCGCGGACGCTGAGGCCACTGGATGAGAAGCCGGTACTGGAATCGTTAAAGAAAACGGGACGGATAATGATAGTTCATGAAGCCTGCCGGACAGGCGGGTATGGCGCCGAGGTGGCCGCTATTGTAGCCGAGAAGGCTTTCGACTACCTGGATGCGCCGATTAAACGGGTAACCGCGCTGGACTCGCCGATACCCTTTAATCCCCGTCTGGAGGACTACGTCCTCCCCAATGAAGGCGACATTGTCAACGGCGCTCTGGAATTAATGGGTAAGTAAGTTCGCGGCTCATAAGCGAAGAACCAGGCTAATGCTTAAGGAGACGGCAAGATGGCTACCGCAATAATATTACCCAAACTTGACGAAGCCATGGTCACCGGCAAAATTACCAAGTGGCTGAAAAAGGAGGGTGACCGTGTGGAGAAGGGGGAGGGCATTGTCGAGATAGAAACAGAGAAGGTGACCTTTGAGGTTGAGGCTGAGGCATCGGGCATCCTGGGCAAGGTAATGGCACAGGAGGGGGACGAGGTAACGGTGGGCACCACCATCGCCTTTATTCTTGAGCCGGGAGAGGAAGCACCCGAGGTGCCGGAACCGGCAATCGCTGCCAGAGCCAAGGCACCGGCGGAAGCACCGGCACCGGCCCGGGAAGCGCCGGTGTTACCCGCAGCGCCGGGGAAAGACCGGGAATTCAAGGCTTCACCAGTAGCCAGAAAGATAGCCCAAGAGCATAATATTGACCTGAATACATTAGAAGGAACGGGGCCGGGCGGCAGGATAGTCCGGGAGGATGTGCTGCGGGCGGCTGCGGAAAGGACAGCCGCTCCACCAGAGGCGAAAGAACCGGGGCTGGCGAAAGAGGAACTGGCGCCGTTATCCTCGATGCGCAAGGTTATTGCCCGGCGCATGACAGAAAGCTTCCAGGCGCCTCACTTCTACCTGACGATAGAGGTTGACACGCAGGAATTCGGCAGCACCCGTGAAAGTCTGCTGCCAGCCATTGAGCAAGAAACGGGGATACGGCTTACCGTCACCGATCTGCTTATCAAGATAGTGGCGAAAGCGCTGGAGGACAACCCAGCGATGAACTGTACCTACATTGACGGGTCAGTCAGGCTGTTCAGGAGAATCGATATCGGGCTGGTTACCGCTGTAGAGGATGGTCTGCTGGTGCCAGTCATCCGCCAGGCCAATAAAAAGTCGCTGGCGGAAATCACCCGCGCCAGGGCCGAACTGACCCGGCGGGCAAGGGCCGGCAAACTGGGTATGGTTGAGATGAGGAACAGCACCTTCACCATCTCCAACCTCGGCATGTTCGGCATAGACCAGTTCGGCGCCATCCTGCAACCACCTGAGGCGGCTATCTTAGCCGTCGGCCGTATTGCCGACAGAGCCGTGGCGAGACACGGAAAGGTAGTCGCCAGACCGATGATGACGCTGACGCTCTCCATTGACCACCGTGTTCTTGATGGCGTTATTGGCGCCCGGTTCCTGCAAAGCCTGAGAAATTACATCGAAAACCCTGTTTCGTTCTTATACAACACCGCGGCATCTCCCCAGTCAGAAAAATAAGGAGCAAGTCCGTGGCCAAGCGTATTGTCGTCATTGGTGGAGGCCCCGGTGGCTATGTAGCTGCCATTAGAGGCGCCCAGCTCAGCGCTCAGGTGACTCTTGTGGA
This sequence comes from uncultured Dehalococcoidaceae bacterium, assembly GCA_964404475.1. Lineage (GTDB taxonomy): Bacteria > Chloroflexota > Dehalococcoidia > Dehalococcoidales > RBG-16-60-22 > CAYOKF01. The sequence goes on from CAYOKF010000132.1 coordinate 1,986, forward strand.
AAAGGACGCACTGGGAGGAACCTGCCTCAACCGCGGCTGCATTCCCACCAAAGCTCTGCTGCAAGCAGCCGAACTGCTGACCAGTATCAAGAACGCCGGCACCTATGGTATTTCCGTGGAGGGCTTTTCTGTGGACTTTACGGCAGTGAACGAACGCAAACAGGCTGTAGTCAAGCGACTGGTCAACGGTGTTAACTCCCTGATGAGGAAGAACAAGATTGATGTTATTCAGGGTACTGCCTCCCTGCTCGATGACAGAACGGTGGCGGTTTCGGGGACAAACGATAGAATATCTGCCGATAGCATCGTCATCGCTACCGGCTCCCAGCCGACTACGCTACCCCTTAAGGGCATTGATAATCCTGGCGTGATAAACAGTGACCAGGCCTTAAACCTGGTGCAGCTTCCCCGGAGCATGGTCATCATCGGTGGCGGAGTAATCGGTCTGGAGTTCGCCCAGATACTACGCAGGCTGGGCAGCGAGGTGACCATCATAGAGATGGCGCCCCAGATACTGCCCGCCGAGGACACGGAAGCCGCCAACGCGCTTGAGGGTGTCTTGAAGAAGGAAGGAATTGAGATATTTACCGGCGCCACTGTTACCGGCATTGAAAGTGCCAGGCAGGGGGGAGAAGCGGTTTCCTTCACCACCAAAGAGAACGGCCAGCAGGAGAGGACGGCAGAGAAGGTTCTGCTTGCGGTGGGGCGAAGCCCCTATATTGATGACCTGGGAGCGGATAAACCGGGGCTGGCTATAGATAATGGCAGAATTGCGGTGAACGAGCGGATGGAGACCAGTATCCCGGGTATCTATGCCATCGGCGACGTGGTGGGGGGAATGATGCTGGCTCACGTCACTATGGACGAGGGTAAATGCGCTGTGGAGAACATTATGGGGGCGGATGTAAAGATGGACTACCGGTCTGTCCCGCGCTGTGTTTATACCTCTCCCGGGTTAGCCAGTGTCGGGCTGACCGAGACCGAAGCCAGGGAAAGATATAAAGAGATCAAGGTGGGCCGCTTCCCCTTCACCGCCAGCGGTAAGGCACTGATAGCAAATGATACAGCGGGCATGGTCAAGATTATTGCCGATGCCAGCTATGGAGAAATCCTGGGGGTGCACATCGTCGGCGCTCAAGCCACCGAGCTGGTGGCCGAGGCTGTACTCGGGATAAAAATGGAAGCCACTGTTGAAGACATCGCCGCTACCATTCACGCTCACCCCACCCTATCCGAAGCGGTGATGGAGGCTGCGTTAGATGTTGGCGGTAAGACCATCCATTTCTAAGCCAAGAGAAAAAGTTGTCTCCGGAGGCAGCCCGTGCCGCGCCTATGACCTCGGCCTTGTCGAGTATGAGCAAGCCCTCCGGTTACAGGATAACCTGCTATCCGCCCGCCTTGCCAGTAAGATTCCGGATATAGTGCTGTTGCTGCAGCACCCATCAATAATTACGATCGGGGCATCCGGCAGCGAGAGAAACATCATTGTCCCCCGGGAACTGCTGGCCGGAGAAGGGATACCCGTCCGCCATGTTGACCGGGGTGGAGACATCACCTGCCACAACCCGGGGCAGCTGGTGGGCTACCTGATTTTCGACCTTAGAAGCAAGAGGGAGGGCCTCCATCAGTACGTGCGCCACCTGGAGGAGGTCATTATACGCACCCTGGACGCTTTCTCCGTCTCCGCCCGGCGTGACCCGCAATACCCCGGTGTCTGGGCGGGAAAGGAAAAGGTCTGTGCCCTGGGTATCCGGGTAAGGCACTGGGGCACCAGGCACGGTTTTGCTCTTAATGTCAATAACGACCTGAAGCAATTCGGCTACATTAAACCCTGCGGTATTCCTGACCGGCAGGTAACCTCGATTTCACGGTTGCTGGGGCGTGACCTCGCCCTGGAAGAAGTAACTTCGTGCCTGATTGAGCAGCTCGGTAAGGTCTTTAATATAGATATCAGAAGGAGGTCAGCCGAGGAGCTTAATGGCTATTATATCCGCTAAGCATCCGGCATGGCTGAAGAAGAAAGCGCCATCTCAGTCTGTCCTGGCTGAGATGGAGGCCCTGCTGGACGGATTATCACTGCATACCGTCTGTCAGAGTGCGCTGTGTCCCAACCTGGGCGAGTGCTTTTCACAGCACACGGCCACCTTCCTGATTATGGGAGACACCTGCACCCGTAATTGCCGTTTTTGTGCCATCAGTAAGGGCAGACCCGCTCCTCTTGACACGGATGAACCGGGGAATGTCGCCCGGGCGGCGGCTAAACTGGGATTAAAGCACGTTGTCGTCACCTCCATCACCAGGGACGATTTAGCCGACGGCGGCGCCACGCATTTCGCCATCACGGTAAGCGCCATCCGGCAGACCAGCCCCCGTGCCACTATCGAGGTGCTTATTCCTGATTTCGGGGGTTCTCAGGAGGCATTGCGAATTTTAGTTGATAGCGCCCCGGAGGTTATTAACCACAATGTGGAGACCATTCCGCGCCTTTATGACCAGGTACGTCCCCGGGCTGATTACCGGCGCTCACTCGATCTATTGCGGGCAGTAAAAGCCATGGACGGCAATATATTGACCAAATCGGGGCTGATGCTGGGGCTGGGCGAGGAATATCCGGAAGTGGTTGCGGTAATGGAAGACCTGCGTAACGTCGGCTGTGACGCTCTGACCATCGGGCAGTACCTGGCTCCCTCGGCAGAGCACCACCCGGTGGTAAGGTATGTTACCCCGGAGGAATTCGGGGAGTTTCCGAGACTGGGAAAGAGAATGGGCTTTGGCTACATAGCCTCGGGCCCATTTGTGCGCAGTTCTTTCCGGGCAGCGGAAATGATGACCGCTTTCAGTAATAGAAAGTAGCGCCAAAAGGAGAGAAGATGGAGGGTTTTCACAACAAAGTACTGCATATCGATGTTAGCCGGAGGTCTTTTGTTGAACAAAATATCGATGATGAAATCTACCGGCAATTTCTGGGCGGTAAAGGGCTGGGCACTTATCTTTTGTTGAACAATACACAATCCGGCCT
>CAYOKF010000133.1:0-4987 GCA_964404475.1 uncultured Dehalococcoidaceae bacterium
GAGTGGTGAGATGGGCGTGAGTGTCAACAATAAATCTGGCTGGTGATCTCATTTTCTTCCATCCCTTATTATTTATTTTCTACTGAGAGGTAGAGTATACCGAATAAATTTAATCTGCCGCATGCATCAGTACTTCAACCACTCCATGACCTGCTAACTTTTTCATATCGCGCCCTAGAGCATCTATTTATCCAGGCTCAGATCAGCCACTAGCTGCTCAAGATTCTTGCTCTCTTCTTCATAACCTTGAGCCTCCTGGCTTCGTCAATACCCATACCGGCGAATTTATTCTTACACCGATAGAAACCAGATGCTCAGATATACCCGTTTTGCGGCAAACCCCGGTAACCGGCATGATCACCTCGGCTTGTCTCATAGCGAAGGTAATCTGTTCCGCCGCACACCATAAAATCTTCGTGGGATAACCCTCCGTTCTGTTTTGGATTATCCCACGAAGCTCTCTTTGTCCGGGCCAGCTTTTGGGGAGCAGGTCAAAATGCCTGCTGGCCTCACAAACCCACGGTTACATCACTACTTACTTAGCCAGGTCTTCGACACGTCATGAAAAACCGCACTGGTGACGCTAAAGAAATCGTAGTCACGAAGGGATGGATCAATACCGGTTAGCTCGGCACCCTGCATAAACGGTATTAACATAGCATCGTCGTATCCCAGTATTTCCATTTGGCAAAGCAGCTCATCTAGTTTACCTGGATCCTCCTCGACCTTCGCCTTCTCAAAAAGGTCCATAAGTCCGGGCGTTCTAGCCATTTCCTTTACGGCCATTGGTGATTGAGGCGTAACATCCACATCTGCCGAGTAGAGGGCATTATAATACACCCGGTGAAGAGTCATAAAGATGTTATCCTCTAGTCCACCCTCCATGTTGAGACTTCTCATCAAGGGGAAATCCGTGACTATGATATCCACATCAATCCCCACCGCTGCCAGGTATTCCTGTAGAGCACCCGCATAAAGTTTGTCTTGAACCCGTGGCTGACAATGCATTCCAGTCTTAAACCCATCGGGGTAGCCCGCCTCTGCCAGCAGCTGTCTTGCCTTATCAGGATCGTACTTGCGAAGTTCCTTGCCAGGGCACTCACCGGTACGGGGAATAATCTCATACGTCGGATTAACGAAGCCGTATCCCAGTGCCTCGGCTATCTTATCCTTGTCAATGGCATACTCGACTGCCTGCCGAACTCTGCTGTCAGCGAAGATACGGGTGGGGTCTGAGCTGTTGAAGAAGAGGTTAGTGCATGCAGTTAATTGCTGGCCAAGAATATACTGCCCCTCCGCCTGCAGCTCGCTTGCGCCATCCAGCTCTATCCCGTTTGCAACATTTATCTCCCCTGCTTTTAAAGACATGAGCAAAACCAGGGGGTCAGCTATAAAAGTAACTTCAATTCCGTCTAGATAAGGCAGACCCTCCTCCCAGTAGTCAGTGAACTTGGTATATTTTACAGGGACGGCCTGCGATACTGCTTCATTGGTAAGCTTAAACGGTCCGGTCCCCACCGCGCCAAACTTCGCCTTATCCACACCAACCTTCTCCACTGCTGTTGGCGATACGATATAGGTATAGCTATCCACCGCCAAATGGGCTAAGAGCAAGTTATCCCATCCGGAAACATTGAGCTGAATAGTATAGTCGTCAATAACCTCTATTGACACAATTTTCTCTACGGCAGGGTTCTTGGCTTCTACAAGCTGGTCCAGATTCCATTTCACCGTCTGGGCGTTGAAGTCTGTCCCGTCATGAAACTTAACTCCCTCCCTCAGGTTAAATAGGTAATATGACTTATCAGGTGCTAACTCCCAGCTTGTGGCTAGCTGTGGTTGGAAAGCACCCGTTTGAGAATCCACCGTGACCAGATGCTGAAGGCACAGATTAGCATGGTTGATGTCCCAACCACGTATAAGCGGTGGATACCCAAAATGCGTCGGCGGATGGATACTACCAATCTTCAAGATGCCGCCATACTTATCCGGTGCTGGGGCTGGTGCTGGGGCTGGTGATGGGGCTGGTGATGGCGTCGGTGCCGGTGTGGGAGCGGGCGTCGGTGCCGGTGCCGGTGTGGGAGCGGGCGTCGGTGCCGGTGCCGGCTGAGCGCAACCGCTGAGAATCAGACCGCTCGCCAGTACTACCGCAAGTACAACAATTGCTACTTTCTTCATTTTATCCCCCTTTCTAGATATGAATATTCAGCTGACGGATCTCAATCCTCTGATTCATCACTCCATCCTGCACCTCCTAGACTTACTTCATATATCCAGATTATAGCTTAAGTAATCTTAATGTGACTAATATCGGCTAAAGATTGGCCACCCCTTTAAGTATAAAAACTTATCCTGCCAAAGGTCTCCTTCACCGCCACACATCCACTAATTGCATCCAACGACGATAGGGACTTTCGGTTCCTTTGCATATGAAAGGATAGGGGCTCTCACCTCCAGCCACCACGATGCAAACGTCATCCGGTCTATCTTCTATTCCTCGTTCTTTACCTCGATAATTATACTGGCTGCCAATAACCCGTATTTGCGCATCGTCGGGAAGTGCTGCAATCTCCTCGGGCATAGGCCTATCGCGCCACGCCCGCCACTCATATTCCTCCTTCGTCCAGAAGGTATTGTCATAGAGCCATTGCTTGACATCCTCCTTGGTCATGCCCAGCTTGGTAGTGAGATCCCGGGCGATAGGAGGACAAATGACGATGGTGGGATGCTCTCCGCCCACATGCATACGTGCAATCTGTCGACTGAGCCGCTTGAGATACATCTCCGGCCCCTCCATTTGATACAGGTGGGCTGAATTAAAATTAGCTTCGGGGTTAGCACCACCAATCAAGCAAACAACGCTTTGGTCTCGGCTAAAGCCGGCGTCTTCACCCAGAAGTGTCCACGGGCTGTCTATATTCTCAGCAAAGGCGCTCAACGGAGCCGCTCTTGGCGTTGAGGCTCCTAGGTTAATAACCATTAGGCTAACAGCACGTCCAATGGAGTTATTGGCCGGGTTAACTCCCCCATGGAAGTTAACTGAATCCATGCCTATCTCTTTAGTTATTGGGCCGCTTACCATAGGCCATAAGCCGGGGGGACCTCCTCGTGCTCCTTCTGTCGCTAAGACCTTGGCAAGTGCCAATACCGCTGGCAGGTACTCTGGCTTACAACCTGCCATTACCGCATTGATAGCCACCTTCTCTACAGTAAATTCCAGCCCGTCGGGTTGCATTATCCCTATTACCTCATCCGGGGAATGGCTGGTTCCGGTTAGCATATTGGCAACCAGCTCCGGGGTAGGTAAAACTACACCACTCCCATCGGTATACTCCGCCTGAGGCGGCCCCTCCGTAAAACGGGCAAGGTCACCCTCAAGAAATGCCAAGCACTCTTCATAAGTACCGGAGAAGGCAATCCGCGACCGTTTCTCTCTGGGTATGGTTCCTCCTGCCTTCTCCTTTTCAGTTAGCGGTGCAGTCAATCCCTCCACCAGCTTAGGCAGAAATTCCCTGGCCAGGTCTTCTGCGTTATCCTCAGTAGGCATCGGAGTAACATAGGTACGCAAATCAGGCATCCCAACATCTATTTTCAGTGTCTCTGTATAATCAGTCATGAACGGGGAGACAGTACCGACCGCAGGAATACCTGCCTTTTCCATTGCCGCTGCGGTGCTGATCACGTCAGCAACACCGCCACCTCACTCACAATGACCAGCTATACCTGCGTCGGCATTTTCTACTATCTCCCTGGCTAGCTCGCCTCTCCCTGTAGTGCCGCGTTTAGCACCGCCTACTGAGTCATCCCAAAAGACTATATTTACACCGGGGGCAAACTCTGGCAAAAGCTTTGCTATTGTTGGCATAAACAAGGGAACAGCCTCACAACAGTAGACATACACCGTCTTACCCTCCAGGGTATCAAGACGTGATGCCCTTAGAGGTATCGTCTCACACCCTGGCTTGGTACCTCGTGGATCCATTATGGTTAAATCAGACTCTTTTGAAAGTGAACACGATGGTGTATCTCTCATTCCCGAAGCTCCTCTCCCCCTTAAAGTAAGGCCTCCTTGATAAGATTTTTGTCTCAACCTTAAGGGATTACCAGAATGAGGCCGGATAGGTGATGTCTATCGCCCGTTTGGGGCACTCCATCCAGCATATACCGCAGTGCCAGCACTCATACTCATAAGCTACTACCGGTATTTCCTTCTCTTTATCCCAGGCAAAAACGTCCAGAGGGCACAGGTCATAGCATGTGCCACAACCGATGCATTTCTTATAGTTAATCTTCGCGGGCATATTACTTCTCCTCCTTGGCGTACTCCGGCTCCAAGTCTGGAGCCAATCTTTTCTCAACTACCGGTTTCCCGTTTTCCAGTCGCTGAATGGTAATCATATTATCCCATGTTCGATCCATCTCCGGGTAATCAAGCCTGATGTAGTTACCCCTTGTCTCCTTCCGTTCCAGGCAGGCATTGATATGCACCTCAGCAAGGTCCATTAAGTTGCGGACCTCCAGGCACCTCATCAGGTAATGAGGATTTTTAGCCATTAGCCTGGGCAGGAATTCTCTCCTCAGCGAGCCAAGCCGCCTCAGTCCCTCACGAAGTTTACCTTCAGATTTGAACATGGTGACATATCGATCGCATATGTAGCGAATGGCACACTCCAGCTCCATGGGTTCGGTGCCGTCCTTCACTGCCATGGGTGCCAAAACAGCCTGCTTCTGGCTCTCTACCTGAGCTTCGTCGATGACAGGCTCACCGGCATTCTTGGTGATGGATGGCAGGTTTTCTCCAAGTATAAAGCCACATGGAGCGGCCATATAGGCACCATGCAAGCCGGCGGCGCAATCCCCGACAGTGTAAACACCATCCAACAAAGACTTGTAATCTCTATCTATGTTTACACCGGGAGCAAGGTAAAAGGTGAAAGGTGCAATAGGTGATATTTCATACCGGTGTGTCCTGGGATTGAAGCCTCTA
>CAYOKF010000134.1:0-4940 GCA_964404475.1 uncultured Dehalococcoidaceae bacterium
GAATTGGCCCACTGTCTGGCAATGCAAATAGCGGCCATGAATCCGAAGTATATCTCAGAAGAGGAAGTGGCTGAGGCGGATGAAGATCTTGACCCTCAGGCAGATTGCCTGCTGCTGCAACCATATATTAAGGACCCTACCCGTAACGTTCAGGATCTCATTATAGAAACTGTTGCCAAAGTAGGGGAAAATATTAAAATAAGCCGTTTTGCCAGATTTGAATTAGGCAGCTGAGATTAAAAAATGCCTGAAGCCAAGTATAAGCGAGTGCTACTCAAGCTGAGCGGTGAGGCGTTTAGCGGCGGCTCCGGTGTTGGCATTTATACTCCTACCATAAGTAAGATCGCCATGCAGATTAAGCAAGTGATGGAGATGGGGGTTAGTGTTGCCATTGTTGTTGGCGCGGGCAATATCTGGCGGGGAGCCAGGGCCGAATCCGAGGGGATGGAGAGGGTTACTGCCGATTATGCCGGTATGCTGGCTACCATCATCAATGCCCTGGCGCTACAGGATGCGCTTGAGAAGGCGGGGGTTGTTACCAGGACACAGTCGGCAATTAATGTGCAGCAGGTTGCGGAACCGTATATCCGGCGCCGTGCTATCCGTCACCTGGAGAAGGGCCGGGCGGTTATCTTTGCCGGTGGTACCGGTAATCCCTATATGACCACAGATACGGCGGCATCACTGCGGGCTATTGAGATAGGGGCTGAGGTGTTGCTGATGACCAAGAATAACGTGGATGGCATCTATAATGCTGACCCTTTGAAAAATCCTGACGCGAAGAAGTATGATAAACTCACTTACCTTGAAGCTCTGAACCTCCGTCTTGAAGTTATGGACGCTACCGCCCTGTCCCTGTGCCTGGAAAATAAACTGCCCATAATCGTTTTTGACCTGCAAGCATCCGGTGGCATGGAAAAGGCAGTTATGGGCGAACCAATCGGAACTCTAGTGTCAAGCGAGTAAGAAAATGGTTAGTCAAATATTTCAGCGAACGGAAGAAAAGATGCGTGCCTCCGTTGAGGCATTTAAGAACGAGCTGGCTACCATCCGCACCGGGCATGCTACTCCTGCTTTAATTGAGCATCTAAAGGTAGAATACGCCGGTGTGCCTATGCCGCTTAATCAGATTGCCGGACTCTCTGCGCCGGAAGCCAGATTGCTGGTTGTTCAGCCCTGGGACAGGGGCAGTATCAGCAGTATTGAAAAAGCAATCCTGAAATCTGACCTTGGCCTGAATCCAACCAATGATGGCAATGTCATCCGGATAAGCATCCCTCCACTCAGTGAGGAGCGAAGGCAGGAACTGATCAGGGTGGTGCGGAAAAGGGTTGAGGAGAGAAGGGTAGCCTTGCGTAACCTGAGACATGAGACCGTGGATGAACTGAAAAAACTGGAGAGGGATAAGGAAATATCTCAGGATGAGCACAAGCGCGCCCTGGACCAGCTCCAGAAACTCATTGACCGCTTCATGATAGATGTTGAGCAGATCGGGCGGGATAAAGAAAGCGAACTGATAGAAGTCTAGCCTGCCCATTACAGAGGCTTTTTCTGAAACCAGGTGCAAAGTATTGAATTCCTCGGCAGATATTAAGAAAATCCCCCGTCTTCCCGGGCATGTTGCCTTTATCATGGATGGTAACGGCCGGTGGGCGGAGCAGCGTGCCCTGCCCCGATTTGAGGGACACCGGGTGGGGGTGGAAAACGCCAAAGCGGTGGTTGATTATCTTAATCGATATCACGTTAAATGTGTCACCCTTTATGCTTTTTCCACAGAAAACTGGTGCCGGCCCGATGATGAAGTCAGCGGGCTATTGTTTCTTTTAAGCGAAGCAATAGAGAAGGAGAGCCTCAGTCTTCATGAGAAGGGGGTCAGGATGCGGCATCTCGGTAGCCGGGAAGGACTGCCGCCGGGGGTTCAGCAAGCCATCAGCGGGGCAGTAGAGCTGACCAAAAATAACCGTGGGATGATGGTTAATTTCGCCTTTAATTACGGGGGGCGTCTTGAGATTGTGGACGCAGTACGCCGCCTGATAAGTGAGGGTGTACCGCCCGAAAGCATTGACGAAACTTTATTCAGTAATTACCTGTATACGGCGGACCTCCCCGATGTTGACCTGGTCATTCGCACCGGCGGCGAATTCCGCACCAGTAATTTCCTGATCTGGCAGGCAGCTTATAGTGAGTATTATTTCACCCCGGTGCTGTGGCCGGACTTCGGTGAAGCTGAGTTGAACAAAGCCCTGCTGGCCTACAGCCGGCGGCAACGCCGGTTCGGCGGGCTGAAGGGAAGAGTTTCCTCATCAGTATCCCCGCCGGTTTCTTAGCCCTGACCGTCAGTAAGAACGGATAGAACCTTGTCAGATGTGTCACCTTCCTCTATAATTACTTGACGGTTGCTTTAATTGAGTCGTTCATGCTGAAAAAGAGGATCATAACGGCGCTATGTATCTTACCTCTACTGATTGCGGCTATCTGGTTCGACAGGCCGCTACCCTGGTTTACCATATTTGCGGCTGTTTGGGGGCTGCTGGCGGTCTTCGAGTTTTACCAGATAACGGATGTCTCCAGGAGGCGCCTGCTCACCTCTTTAGGGCTCATCTGGACGCTCTTTTTTATCCTGAGTCCTCATTTTGATTATAGCTTTCTTTTCCCGCTGCTACTGACCTCAGTGTTAATGCTCTCTATGCTCTTACTCGTTTTTCTGCCGAAGAAGGAAGGCGCCTTTACCAACTGGGCATGGATGATTGCCGGAATTCTTTACGTGGGGTGGCTATTAAGCTTTCTGGTGGCGCTCAGGCTGGACGCCGGACGGAACTGGATATTTCTTACCCTTCTGACTGCCTTTGGCTGTGATACCGCAGCCTTCTTCGTGGGCAGGGCCGTGGGAAGGCACCGCCTGGCGCCACGGATCAGCCCGCGCAAAACCTGGGAGGGAGCTGTCGCCGGAGTCTTTGGCGCGGTCATCGTCAGTCTGCTTTTTACCCTGTCGACACCGCTCGGACTGCCCCTGAGCTATGGGCAGGCAGTGATAATCGGCATACTGGTGAGTATTATGGGGCAGTTCGGTGACCTTGTCGAGTCCTTGCTGAAACGCAATACCGGCGTGAAGGAATCGGGTAATCTCATGCCGGGTCACGGTGGGCTGCTTGACCGTATGGATAGCGTGGTCTTTGCCGGGGTAACTGTCTATTACTTCTGGTTGGCCTACAGCGCGGGCTGGTTGAACTGGTTATAGGGTTACCATGGAGATACTGAAAGCTGGCGCCATCAGGCTGGGATTATCGCTTGATCCCGCGCAACTTGAGCAGTTCCAGGTCTATTATCAGGAGCTGGTGGAGTGGAACCGCAGGGTGAACCTGACCAGCATTACCGTCTATGAAGAGGTGCAGATAAAGCACTTCCTGGATTCGCTGACGGTGACGCGGGGCATGGAGAGGCAGATGGGTGGGGGGTTAAGGATTCTTGACATCGGCACCGGCGCGGGCCTGCCCGGAATACCGCTGAAAATAGCCTTCCCTGATATTCAGGTGTTGCTGCTTGAGGCTACTGCCAAGAAAGCCGACTTCCTGCGCCATGTTGTGGCTAAGCTGGGGCTGGATGATATTGAGATTGTGGTGGGGCGGGCTGAGGAGATGGCTCACCGGGAGGAATACCGGGAGCGATTTAAGCTGGTGCTTGCCCGTGCTGTTGCCTCTCTGCCAACCCTGGTGGAGTTATCTCTGCCGTTTTGCACTGTGTGCGGCAGCTTTGTTGCCCAGAAAAAGGGTGAAATTGCTGAAGAGATAAAACTGGCGGGAAAGGCAATCAGCCTGCTGGGTGGGGAATTACGGGAAGTAAAAAGGGTTGAGTTGCCGGAGGTCACTGATGAGCGCTATCTGGTAATAATCGACAAAGTACTGCCCACTCCCCAGCAATATCCCCGCCGCCCCGGAATACCGGCGAAGAGACCAATCAGCCCCTAGTGAAATAATTTGTCTCTAACCAGTTTTATAAAACGATAAGCCTGCACAGCGACAATTGCCATAAGAAAGCGCGGTATCCACAGCCAGAAAGGGGGCAAGCCCAGAACGGCAAAAATGGACGGGTCCTCTGTCATAGAGTGGTTGATACCGATAGAAATGTGAAGATGCTCCAGTTCATCCCTGGTCAGGAGTCCCTTTTTGGACTCTTCCATAATAACTGCGCCACCGTAAAATAACCCGAAAATGTTGGCCGTAAGCCATATCAGCGCTGTTCTTCGGGAAAGCCCCATGATGGTCATGAAATGCCGGAAAAATCTCTGTACGTAGTCGAGCCATCCCAGCGTTTTTAAACACTCTTGCAGAATCATAATGAACATAACTATCCCCAGGATTCTCAAGAGTAGAAAAATGGTGTCTATCACCCAGGTCCTGAGAAACTCAAGAAACGGGGTGGGAGATGTCAGTGAAATCGGGACGGCAACGCTCTGGCTGGTATCCCCCAGAAATTGTGAAATGATGAGAGTGGTTATGGTAGCGGCGGCAATCCGGAACAGAGCCGCTTTAAACACGTTGAATCCGGATTTATGCTGGACGATTCCTTCCAATATGAAAGCATGGGCAATAAGATTAAAGACGGCAATAAGGGTCATCTGCTCTGTAGTGAAGGGAACGACGGCAATGATAGCGACGACGGCGTAGAGGTTGATGAGCATGCCGCTGATAATAGGTAGCGCTGCCTCGGCGGGCAGGTTGAGCAAGCTCATTAGCGGGTTTAACAAGAAATCCAGCTCATCCAGCCAGCCGGTCCACTGCAGGAGAGTTACCACTAAAGAAACAGGGATGATTATTTTACATGTCCAGATGAAATAATGCCATCCCTTTTTGAATCCTGAGAGGGAACCGCTTTTTAACCGGGTCAGCAAACTAGACATCTAGTGCGTGAGAATCTTTGGTAACATTGCTTATATCCTGCTT
>CAYOKF010000135.1:0-4916 GCA_964404475.1 uncultured Dehalococcoidaceae bacterium
AAAAAGGGGTAAAATTATATATGATGAGAATTACTAAGAAGTGGCTGATATGTGTACAGTAGTGGCAGGTTATTATTGCGACGATAGTAGAAGCACTGCGCCAGAATAAGCCAGTGCTTCTCGGTTTAAGGAGGTAAGAGAGATGCAATCAAGCCTGATCGGAAAAGTGGAAAAAGCCAAGCGCTACGCCCAGGAGAGAAACCGGGTTACCTTCACTGATTTCTCAGTTAAATTCCACGGTGATAATAGCGATTATGATACCAGCTACAAAGATGGTACGTGGCATTGCTCCTGCTCCTTCTTCTCCAACTGGGGGCTTTGTAGCCATACCATGGCACTGGAAAAAATTCTGGATAATATGCTACCCGAAGAGGCAATAACTACCCAGTCAAGTATAGAATAATCCTGATATTTTTCATCCGTGACATACCTGCTTCAGGAGGACGTTGTGGCTTTCTTGGAAAAGCTGTCCAAGGCCATTAAAAAGAACCGGAGTTTGCTCTGCATCGGGCTTGACCCTGACCCGGACAAAATGCCTGATGGTATCAGGGTACTGGAATTCAACCGGAAAATCATTGAGGCCACCTCGGATCTGGTCTGCGCTTATAAACCTAACCTCGCCTTCTACGAGGCTCTGGGCGACAAGGGTATCGATGCCCTGAAAAAAACCATCACCCACATTCCCGATGACATACCGGTTATCGGCGATGCCAAACGCGGTGATATCGGTAACACGGCCAAAGCCTATGCCGGGGCTATCTTTGACCATTTTAACTTTGATGCCACCACGGTAAGCCCCTACCTGGGCTTCGACTCTATAGAGCCCTTTTCCCAGTATCAGGACCGTGGCGTGTTCATTCTCTGCCGCACCTCAAATAACGGCGCCGCTGATTTTCAAGACCTGCGCTGTGAGGTAGATGGTCAACATCTCCCCCTGTTTGAAATCGTCGCCAGCAAAGTCAGTCAGTGGAACACTTATGGCAATCTGGGGCTGGTGGTTGGCGCTACCTATCCCGAAGAGCTGAGGCTGATCCGGCAGAATCACCCGGAAATACCCCTGCTGATACCGGGGATTGGCGCCCAGGGAGGAGAACTGTCCCGGGTAGTAAATTACGGTGTTGATAAGCAACGGCAAAAAACAATTATTAATTCGTCACGGCAGATATTATATGCCTCGAAGGAAAAGGACTTCGCCCGCGCAGCCCGAAATGCCGCCATTGAAATCCGTGACCAGATTAACCGGTGTCTCTCCGAAATACCTTCTTAAAAAGTTATCTTCTTACCAACTTTTTTGGCCATACCCTACATTCCGCTGAAACTCATTCTCAGCTACTTTATAATTCCCCGGCACAAAGGTAAAATACATTATATGGAGATAAAACCGGGCGATATTGTCCGCCTGAAAAAGAAGCACCCCTGCGGCAGCTACGAGTGGGAGGTGGTGAGAGTGGGCGCTGACATCGGGATAAAATGCCTCAAATGCCGGCACCGTGTACTCCTGGAAAGAAGCGTCTTCACCCGCCGGGTCAAGGAATTCATTTCACGGGGGCAGCCGTGACCAGGCGGATAATGCACGTTGACCTGGACGCCTTTTTTGTCTCCGTAGAGCAGGTTTTGAATCCAGGTCTCAAAGGCAAGCCGGTAGTTGTCGGCGGGAAACCAGACCGCAGAGGTGTGGTGGCGGCGGCTTCATATGAAGCCCGCGCCTTTGGCTTACATTCCGGAATGCCCCTTGGCACCGCCAACCGCCTCTGTCCCCAGGCTATCTTCATTGAAGGCAGCTTTCCCCGATACCGTGAAGCGTCACGGAAGTTCATGGCCATCCTGGCAGACTTCTCGCCTGACCTGGAACCACTGGGACTGGATGAAGCCTACCTTGATGTTACCGGCTTTGAGTCTCTCCATGGCTCAATCAGGCAGATGGCCACCGCCATAAAAAAGCGGGTTAACGACGAACTGGGGCTGAACGCATCAATCGGCATTGCCAGCGGTAAGGTGGTCGCCAAAGTTGCCTCTGACCTTTCCAAGCCGGACGGACTGCTGGAAATACCGCCGGGTGAGGAACGTTCTTTCCTCAGTACCCTGTCCATAGATAAGCTCCCCGGTATCGGCGAGAAGAGCGAGCAGCTACTCAAAGGACTTGGTATTAACACCATCGGGCAACTGGCAACCCTGCCTCTGAGCGTGCTCAAGAGCCGTTTTGGCGCTCACGGTGAGACACTGCATAATCACGCCAACGGCATTGACCCCCGCCGGGTGGAGCCGCCCGGGGAAGCCAAGTCCATCAGCCGCGAGACCACCTTTGCCAGGGATACCAGAAACAGCACCCTGCTGAAGTCAACCCTGCGCTACCTTGGAGAACGGGTCGGCAGTGACCTGCGCCGGCATGGCAAGCAGGCAAGATGCGTCTCCCTAAAACTGCGATATGCTGACTTTACCACCATTACCCGCCAGCAAACCCTGAACCAGCCGGCGGATACTGACCAGGCTATCTTTGACACCGGCTGCAATTTGCTGGAGAAGGAGCTAGCCAGGGCAAAACAACCGATGCGTCTCATCGGCATCGGTGTATCCAACCTTGTAGAGACCAGTCATCAGGCCAATATGCTGGACTCATCAACTCAGAAGCTGGAAAGGATAAATGCCACCATTGACCGTATCCGCAACAAGTACGGCTTCACCGCAATACAGACCGGACGGACTCTGTTTCTAAAAGACATCTTCCCCGACAGCGATGAAGGCTACACCCTGCATACACCAAGTTTGTCAAGATAAGCCCAAGAAAGTTAGAAAGTACTTTAAAACCTCAAACGACGTAAAAGAGCAATCCATGATGAGCGAACCTGTAACTTAAGTGGAGTCTGTGGGAGTGAGGTTACCAAACGCCTGGAAAAGGGGATACAGTGGTATTGAAAATACCAAGATGGTGACTATAGGTGCAGGACGGGAACATTTTAGCGGTGCGCTTCAATCGTGGGGAATAAAACGGAAAGTGGGTGGTGGAGCTAGGGTATCAATAGGTAGAACCTTTTCCACCTCTTTCGCTTTAGTGTACTAAAGATACTATTTCAAGTCCAGTTTTTCAGTTTCGGAGTATCCAAAAAACCTTAAATCAGAGCCAGATAGTAGCCGTAGCAAATGTCTCGCTCTAAAGGTCAGCTGAGTTTCTTGTCTTCCTAAAACAGTATTTCAAGGAGTCAAAGAAGGGTTGCTGTTATTCAACTACCATCCGGGATGCTTAGGTTGCTTTTTATAAATCCAGACAGACCTTCATCTGCTAATGTATAAGCACCTGATAACCGAAGCGTGCCTAGAACATTTCCATATCCTGGTCCTACTGCCATCTTCTCGCCGAGGATTGTCCAGCAAAATGCTAACTCTTCACGCTTCAAAAATTCCTTTAGACAGTCCTGTTTAAAAAGGAGAGCTTGAGGTCCATTTTCTCGGGCAGTCGGATCAAAAACCACAACATGTCCTGTGTCATCAACAAAATCCGCACCATTTCCATCCCAATGAAGTGACAAATTATGAATTATCCCTTCATTCGGCAATAAAAGTCTGTAGCTGTCATCAACTGAGCAGTCAAAGCCGCCTCCTTCTCGTAAGTATTCGAAAGCGACAGATTTAATTGTTGTAGGGCAGCCATGATCTGGTTGTGTCCACATGTTGTCTCCGATGTCGTGAAAATATTGCTTCTGGAAATAATGAAAAGCAGGTGACCACCCATACTCTCCAAGATACATTAAATATTCTTCAACAGGATCAGGCATCCATCGACCGTAGAAATCAACGTTTTCTGCCCACTTCATAAAGGTTTCTTTGTCTTCTTGGTGAATCAAATATCCATTAATAATGTACCAAAGTTCTCGACGTGCTATTTCATAACGATCTTGGTCCGGTGGTGCTGGCTGTTTCCAGAGAAAGAAACTCTGTAAATTAAACCACTTAGTATTGTCTTGCGGGTTAGAAATACTCAATAAATTTTCAACTTTTGGAAGATCATCGCAGCAAGAGAGCCAGCTTGGTGCATCATCCGGATTTCCCCAGTCTTCATAATTAAACGGGCACCACCAAGCTGCCGAATGAGCATCCAACGAAGAGTTTTTACTATAGCCTTTTAAAGTACACGATGGATCGATATCACGAAAGTGATCTTGCCAAGGTCCTTCATAACATTGACCGTCGATATCATCTCTGAAATCCTCTCCATATTTGAAGTGGTCAGCTACTAGTGCCATAATTTCGTGGTAAGCAATCCATTGATATTTCTTACCTATTCTCTCAGCCTTCGATGCTTCGCGTCCTTTATATCCAATTGCAAATCGGTCGAATTCACCGAAGCGCTCGATGGTCCATCCTAAATCAAATACCCGTTTCAGAATATACCGCTGGATGAGCCCTATATCGAATCGAGGGGGATATCGCGAGTTAACGTCATTCTTTTCATCCAATAGCTTCAGAAGTTCATCGCGATGTTGAGAAGTGAGCACAGAATCAAGTCTTTTCAACGCAGCGTCTTGAGCTTCTATAGCACTTGCCATTTCTGGATCGGGTGTTTCTTTTCCCTCTACGGTTCCCTTCTCTACTTGAGATCCTCCATCCCCCTGCGTTCGTTGTATCTTTATCAGAATCCTTTTCATCGGCATTTGAACAACCACATCATGTGCTTTCTGATACTCACTCAAAGCAGCTCTTTCTTTCGTTGATAATTTCTTAGTCAAAGTAGAAATGCGTGAATCCGGCGATTGCCATGGTGGTTCTTCTAAATGTAGAGAGGTCCACTTTGTGCTGATAACGTAACGTGCAAAGTCATCACTCATTACTGAACTGCCTATGCGATTATGTGCCCATTCAGTATTTCTGCTATCGTGAGAGCCACGTGACCAATCTGGCAAGAAAGGTTTTATTTCATCCTC
>CAYOKF010000136.1:0-4831 GCA_964404475.1 uncultured Dehalococcoidaceae bacterium
CTTGCCCTCTTTCACCGCAGTCGGCACCAGTCTATACCAGATTATTTTCTCCGCCGGTTTCGGCACCATCCGGCACACCATGAGCGGGAACGTTATTATTTTCGCTTCCCTGATTATGCTAGTTGCCTCCAGCATTGGTGTGCAGTTCGGGGCGCTGGTTACCCGCTATGTCCGCGGTATTTCAGTACGCTTCGTCCTGGGCATATCAATATTGATCGCCGCTTTAGGTGCCCTTCTCAAGCTACTAAATGTTATCGGGGATAAACCAAATGCTTTCCTTGAGACAGGTTCAACAGCTGTTATTTTTACCGGTATGGGGCTGGCGGTGCTTATTATTATCACGCTCTTCACGATGGCACAACGCTACCGCTCGGGTAAGTCCATACCGGCCTGGCTGGAGGCATTCATGTCTCCGGAGGATTTCTCAGCGTGAAACAAGGCAAGGAGGCACAGCGGCAAGCCTGCCCGAAAAGTGTCACCAGCAGTTTAGTGTGTTCCGTCTATCTTCGCGATATACCACCTCGCCCTGACATGCCCGTCTCCTTAAAGAAACACAAACCAACTAAAGACAGAGCGACAAGAGACGCCCAGAAAATGAAGGGAACGTTAAGGCCGATACTGGCCAGGCTATTACCAGCAGTGGGAGCAAGTACACCACCAGCCCGGCTAATAGTAAAAATCAGCCCTATTGCCGTTCCGGTGTACATTGCGCCAACCTCTTCTGTCTCAATAATCATCGACGTAAAGACTCCCACATAACCGTCACGAACAATGCCAGCAATGAGCACGGCTACCCATATCAGTGCGCCATCGGCCACTGCCAACAGACAGACCCCGATAGCCGCCATTATCGTAGCAACAACAAGGACAGGCTTTCTTCGGCCAAGCCTGTCCGATAATAAAGCAACCGGTATGGCACCTATCATGCTACAGCCATGCAGCGCTGCCAGAGCACCGTCAGCCCCGGCTGCTGACCAGCCAACCTCCCGCAAATAAAGAGGCAGGTAACCAAACACGCCTATGTAACAGCCGGACACGCCCATGTACATGAGTCCCAGCAGCCACATCTTTTTAGAACGAATTATCCGCGACCATGCCTGACGAAAGAACACTGTGCCGGCCTGTCCCGATGATACCTCCGCCTGTGCCGGTTCCCCCCTGGTGAGAAACCAGAGAAAACTAATTAAAATAGAAATAGCCCCGTAGAAATATAAAACATTCCTCCAGCCACCAAGAAGGGGTGATAAAAAGGTGGCGCTAACCATTGACCCCACCATGAAACCTAACGCCATTCCCATCGAAACGGCGCCATTAGCCAGCCCCAGCTGCCGCCGACTAAACCAGGCTCCGCAGGTTTTATACACTATCATCGGTATTGTCGTGGTAATCAGACCAAACAGAACCACAGTTAATGCCAGGCTAACAACACCTGCTGATGTCCCTCTCAGGGCACCGGTTATTCCAGCCAGCAAACAGGAGAAGATGAGCATGCGTTTGGTGCCAAAGCGGTCACTGACCAGTCCGCCAAGCAGACCGGTAAAGACACCAGCCAGGCTGACCATACCCCATACCGTACCTATCTGTACCAGACTTAAACCAAGCTCCTCTGATATCTCTTTGAAAAGGACAGGCATGCACATCATTTGCATGGCCACTACGAAGGTATGCGTCAGGGCAGACAGAATAAGGATGTACCACCTATACTTTGATTGCTGAAGATTATTCATAGCTAACTATAGCGGGCAGCATTGCCCGCTTGAAAGGCAATATCAATTACGGCAGGCAACTCTGTTTTCCCAATCTTTTCATTCCTCAAGAGGTGCTCAAATCACTACCGGGCGGAATTTTCAGAGCGCCATCTTCCTCAGTATAATGCAGGTCAAACCACCACTTTTCCTCCACTTCCGGCCTGCCGTAGCCAAGTAGCCGGCTCGACTTGATAGCCAGACGCCTGGCCAGTGCCGAATCCGCTACCGCCCGGCGTACTAAATTATGCGGCCATGTATTCGGCCTGGTCCAGGGACAAGCCTTGATGCACACCTCGCAAATGGTGCCCTTTCTATTGGTAACGCTGTAAATGGAGCAGCGCCGCTCATCAAGTTTCCAGGTCTCGTATCCATTATGCATTACTTTATCGCCGGTCGGAATCGCGCGGCTCGGGCACGCTTCAGCACATATCTTGCATCTCCGGCAGAAATCCTGAAGCCCGAAGTCAACCGGCTTGTCCGGCTCCAGAGGCATATCGGTCAGCACCGCCGCAGCCTTGAAAGCCAGACCCAGGAAAGGATTGAGTATAATTCCCAACCTGCTGACCTCGCCGATGCCCGCCCAGAGCAGAAGCTGAGGAATAAGTACTTGATACCCGGCCACCATGCTCTGTGACGAGGCGGGGTAGCCCAACCTTTTTATATAACCGGCAATTGTTTCAGCAGCAATGGCCAGGCGCAGATAAGCCTGAAAGCTAATCGCGTCACCAATCCAGTCATTCCCGGTAGAAGCCGCCAATGTCCTGGGCTCCTTACGCATTACCAGCACGATGGCATTTTGAAAGTCAATGTCAACGGGATTTCCGTCAAAATCATGACTGTATACAGCGGATTTGGGTAAGCGGCAAATACCCACCACGTCAGCCTGCAGGAAATACCCCAGGCGCTTAATATGACGGCTCAACACTGCAGGGTCATCAGTAACCGGCGCTCTAAACGCAGCCGCTTTTTTCTCATTAATAGAAGTAATGTTTTGTGCCACATCAAAGATAGCGGCAGATACCGGATACTTCAATGGCAGAATAGGATGCGCTGCTTTGGCCACGGATGGGCCATAGTCACCTCTCTCCGCTTTCGCCAGAGCCGCTTCCCGTCCGTCAACTCTCTTAATGGCATCGGTAACCAGGTTGGTTGGCTTATCCACTCTCCTGAGCCGGTGCACCGGAAATAATCCCAGCTGACGATGATCAAATAGTAAACCCCGTCGGTTCGTTTCATTCTCCATACTCGCCGTACCTTTCATAAAGCAAAATATTGCCTGCACAAATTACCGCGCTTGCCATACGCGCCTCCCATCAGCCATTTTAACTTTAGGCAGGGAAGACACCTTTGTCAAGTTGCCTGAGCCTTTCACCAATTCCGAACCGAGGAGTCATTTAGTTTTACATAGTCCATTTTTATGCCTTTTGTCACTATTGATATTAACCAAACACCTGCCAGGCAACGGCTATATCCCGGCGTTTTAGCTTTATATGTTTTCCTCCATGCCGTTTGTATTACGTCTAACGAGGCTTGACAATTGAGCCAATTTGTGTTAGTATATGCCAAGAAGCTGGTGGTACACCCAGAATTTAGCTTCGGGAGGTGGCTATGAAGCTTCATAAGCTATACGGAGTTTGGCAGGTGGACAGTGCTGGCCCTGCTTCAGGGCAGGGCAGGCGGAACTTGAACCCGGCTCCCTAATTGAAGTGTGAGGTCGATCAAAAAGAGACCTGATTTGGTGGTGATCACCAGGATTGAGCTGGGTGATAGGATACCAAACTAGAGAGCGGGGGTTGCAATAGCAACCCCCGCTTATTTATTGATGAGAAACCAGGAACATTCCGGTAAACCCCTTACTTCAGGGAAAGTCAACAGCTATTCCGTCCCCTCCTCCACCCTGTTCAGATCCGTTCTTTCCAATAGCCGTTCGTAATACTGGGCTACATCTTCGTCATAAATTTTTGACTTGGCGTCATTCAGCGGCGACATAAGCGCCTCACGGTATATCTTCTCCAGATCCGGCAACAGTTCCACCAGGCTAAAATTATCCGTCGTGTTTTCCGAACCATCAACCTGCGCCTGGATTGGTATCGCCGAGATTAACCCCAGCAGGAGTAATCCGCAAACAATCACACCAGAAAAGAAGCCTACTATTGTCTTCACAAACACCCCTCCCCTCTCAACCAACCAATTAGTTTATAATCCCATTTTGTCATACGATTATAAAGGAACAAATAAAGACCATAAATATATCATAAAAGTCTGATTAATTTTCCATAAAGAAACCGCTTCACGGCAAAATGTCCGGCTGGCACTCTCCTTGACAGCACACACGCCTCACGCCTACAATATCCTTAAAAGGGATACTAAAAAGCAAAAACACTTCAGGGCTGGTACCGGAAACAGGTCACAGCTTTTTCTACTGTTATCTCCCTGGTAAAGCTACCGCAGGAGGCGCTATGAACAAAGTCAGGCTGGTACCCTCACTCCTCACTGACAACCCGGAAACCCTGGAGAATATGGTGCGCCTGGTAGAGACTTTCACCAGCTACGTGCAGTTTGATATTATGGACGGTGAGTTTGTGCCTTCACGTAGTGTAACCACAAAGGATTTAGCTCATCTACAAACAAGGTTATGCTGGGAAGTCCACCTCATGGTTCTGCACCCGGAGACTTACCTTGAAGATTTCCGTCAAGCCGGGGCCAAGAAAATTGTCTTCCACCACGAAGCCACTAATTCACCTCAAGAAGTCATCTCATTAACCAGAAGCCTCAACTTAAGAGTGGGGCTGGCGGTCAACCCGGAAACCCCCATATCGGAAATCAACCCCCTGGTCAACGAGATAGACAGCGTGCTCTTTCTATCCGTCCACCCCGGCTTTTATGGCAGCAAGTTTCTTCCTGAAGTCCTGGAAAAAATAGCCGCGTTCCGCGATTCCCATCCCGGCATAGAGATTGGCATTGACGGCGGGGTCAAGGAGAACAACATCGCCCGGATTGTCAGCAGCGGCGTTGACACCATCTATGTCGGTAGCGCGGTATTATTACACCCGCAGCCGGCAGAGAGCTTCCGCCATCTCCTG
>CAYOKF010000137.1:0-4801 GCA_964404475.1 uncultured Dehalococcoidaceae bacterium
GCCCGGGCTCCTGTCCCCTGGGAGTGGTCAGATAGCATTTCAGTAATCTAACAACGTTCTCCGGCCGGGATCGGAGCGAGTCGGTTAGATAGCGGTTGGTTTCATCTCTGGAGCCGTAGTGAGACCAGAGGTAGAGGAATAAAGAAGCCTCTTTGGGGAATTTTTGACATAAAAATTGGTCTTTGGCTATCGCTTGTATTCTTGAAGCAAGGATTTTACCCAGTGCCTGTTCTTCATCTGCCGACAACAGACGCTTGCTTTCGTCTTTTTCTTCTGAGGTCCTCATCCAGAGGAAGCTTTCGGCGGCAAAAGAAATAGGGTTACGGGCTTCAGCCTCAACTGCCCTGGGGGTACGAATGTTAACCCCGGTGAGTTTCCTGAGCGGGCTGAAATCTTTGAAATAATTTACCAGGCCTTCCCTGAGGTTCCCTAGCCTGCCACCAAAGCCACCGAAGCCTTCGGGGACTCGGAATAGCCCGGCGGTACCGCCTTTGATTATAAGGGCAATTACCACCAACAGCAGGATAGCCCCAATGATAGTGGCGGTACGAAGATAGCTATCGGGGATGATTGGTGATGGCACGGCTGGTGCTGCTGGCGGCGGTATGGTCACAACATCCGGTGGCAGTGGCTCCGGTAAGTTAATTATTGGTGCTGGCTGGGGGGGGTACTGGATTACCAGGGGTGGGACTATGGCTGTTTCCTCCCTGACGGTGAAGTTCGCCAGTATTGACCAATCGCTCTGTACCGGCTCTGTCGCCCTGACTTTCCAGAAGTAGGTGCTGCCGTAGTCCAGGTCTTCGGTCATAGCGAAACCGGCGTTCTTAACCCTGGTATCAATTATGGGTGAAGTTGATGCCGCATTACTGCTTAATACGAATTGGTACTCGGTGGCAGTGGATATGGGGTTCCACGAGAAGGCTGGCTTCCGGCTTATGCCGGTGCTGCCGTTGGCCGGCGTCAGCGAACTTGCGACCGCTAACGCCAGTGGTCTGACGGAGAATGTTTGAGCCGTCGAGTATAAGCCGTAAAGCGGCTCAATTGTCCTTACCCTCCAGTAGTAGTTTGTTCCGGCCATGAAATCAGCCCTGGCGGTGCCTGTTTGGCCTGGCCCGACAATTGCGCATGCCGGTGACTCTTGGCTCTCTACGGTTACCGTGGCAATGACCGCGATGAAGTCGCTATCATAGGCAATCTGAAGCTCATACTTGGTGGCCTCTTCCGGGCGTTCCCATGTGAAAGGTATATCATTGGCGATGCCGGTTATTTCATTTACCGGGTTGGTGAATCCTGAGGCTGGTTCCAGCAGTGTTACTTCAATTAGAATATCGGTAAAACTGTAAAGCTTATTGGTGCCATTTGTTTTTACTGCCCACAGCTTGCCTGAGCTTGCCTTCAGTGCCCGGGGTATAGCATTGAGGTGAACCACAGTATCGTCAGTATCGGTGCTGGCCGTGGTGATGCCGGAGCTCCAGCTTTCTGATGAGCTGGTAGCTGCCGTTGGGGAGAGGCATTGCCGCAATCTGCTTTGTCCGGCGCTGGCGTTGAATTCCAGGGCATAAAGCGTACCATCATCCGTGGCTAGACCGTAAATACCGCCGGGAATAGTGCCGTTGAAGATGTCTGTCCATCTGGTGCTGGTGCCAATCTGCCATTTCTTGATGTCCTGTCCGGCCGTATCACTGGCGGCGTAGATAATGCTGTTGGAAGCAAAGTTTTCATCGGCTATCACCTGCACTTTGCCCGCCCCGCTCTGGAGTATCTGGGAAATATCAGTCCAGGATGAGTTACTATTGGTGGAATAAGCCACGTAGCCGTCCTGGCTGCCCACCAGCAGATTATTGGCGCTGGCGCTGACTATGGTAGCCCCGCTGTTGAGCTCGGTTGTTATTGCTGTTTTCCAGACAAAGCCGGCGTCATCAGTCTCGGACACGAAGCCGGTACTGCTGAGGGCATAAGCAACATCGGCGCTCTCCACAGCCAGGTCCTGAACATTGACGAGGCAGGTTCGGGTAATCCACTTCGCATCTCCGCCACCGTCATTATAGTAAATGGTGGTTCCACCTTTTTTAGCTACGTATACTGAATCGGCATCATTCGGAGCGATGCGCACGATGTAGTCGGCGGTGCCCTGCTGGCTGAGTACCCTCTGCCATGTGGAAACCTTGCGCCACAGGCTGAGGTTAGTGCCGCTGTCGGTTACCATATATACCTTGCTGCCATCAGCCGAGACGGCAACATCTCTAATATAGGTGATTTCAGTATCGATAAGCCCTATGTCGGTGAAGGTCGCGCCGCTGCTCGTGGAGACAGCGAAGGCGCTCTCGGTACCCGAGGTTCCTGCCACCACTTTGCTGCCCGCCCAGGCAACCACCACCTTGTTCTCGCCGCCCGGCTCCTTCGCGGCATAGACAGTGCTGATGGTTGGTGTTGTCGCTGTCGGATCGGTACTGCGGTATACGGTAGCAGTATCGTAGCTGCCGGCAACGAGACTGGTATCGTTAAAGGCGACGCTGTGGATTTTGGTTCCTGTTTGCAGCGCCTTAATGGTGATATTGCTCAGGCGGTAGATACCACTGGTGCTGATGGCGGTAGCGTCACCGTCGACGGCTATGCCGATGAGGACGGTGCGCCGGCTTGAATCGCTGGCTAGATAGTTGGAAGCGAGGGATAATGAAGCCGAGGTAAGGCCGGTAATTCCGCTGTTACTGACAATGGTTACCGGAAAGTCAGCTAAATTGGCACTACCATTCCACTTTTCGTAGGCCATACTGAAAACCTGTAGATTAATGGACACACCGTCAGCTTCAGTGATGGCGACCATGGCCTTGTCTGAGGAGAAACTGGGAGAGAAAGCTACTGCCGCCACTTCGCTGGCACCGCTGAAGCCGGCTAGAGAATTGGCTTCCTTCCAGGCAGAGGCAACATCGCCGATGTTAAGATACCACGCGTTGGCGACATCACCCGCCTCCTTGCCGGCAGCCGCTATGTAACGGCTCTCCCCACTGGCTGGAGATAGAGCCAGGTCGTAGATGGCAGCCGGAGCGGCACCGCCGCTTTCCTGTGGTGTGCCCAGGTTATACCAGATTGAGCCACCGTTGATAGTGATATAGACCTCCGGTGTGTCGCTATTGGCGATGGCTATCACATTGGCGTCATCAGGGGCAACAGCTACCAGGTCGGCTTCAATATCTACGTTCAGGGTCGTCCAGCTGACGCCGGTATCGGTTGACTTGTAGACAACATTGTCGGAGATACTGTCGCCGGGAACAGCGTAGACTGTCGTGCCACCGGCAACAGCGATATCGCGGATATCAATGCCGGCAGGGCCAAGGGTATGGTTTATCGTATTGGGAATAGACTCTGCTGACCAGGAGGCTGTGCCAGCTGATGCCGGGGTAGCCCATGAAAACAGGCTGACCAGCAATATGATAATGCCCAGTCCGGCTCTTCCCGATATTTTGTGTTTCATCAGCATATGATTATGTTAAACCCGCTGCTCCCTGCCTGTCAATTGTTTGAGCAGACAGAGGCATCGGCAGGAGACTCGCGTTAAATCTTCAACATAGTCATCCCCCAATCTTAGCATCCTGGTAATCACAGTTGACAGTTTCATTTTTACACATAGTTATAAAGGGCAAGATAAAGACTATAAATATTATATGAAGGTCTGGTTAATTTTCCATAAAGGATTGGCCTGGTAGATACCAAATGTGTAATATTTTAAGTTATTGTTACCGCTATGATTGCTTCTGGAGCGAGAGGCCTATGTTTACAAAGCTGATTTTTGGGGGTAAAATGAATATGATTTCGGGCGGTTAGCTCAGTTGGTTAGAGCGCTTGCTTCACACGCAAGAGGTCACAGGTTCAAATCCTGTACCGCCCATTTAATAGGACTCTACCTGAAATTCATTCGCTTTGGCAAATCGCTTTTTCTCCTGACTTAGTGTTTCTATTAGGTTCCATTTGTTATGAAGAATTAATACCAGTGATATGCTATAATGCGAAGTCAGGAAGGCGTATCTACCATGCTTGCAGCTGAAGTCAGCCGTATAGTCAAATCATTTGCAGATAAGGTCGCGGTTGACGACCTGTCTTTCTCTGTCGCTCAAGGCGAGATATTTGGTCTAATCGGCCCTAATGGCGCTGGCAAGACCACCACCATCAGAATGATGATGGACATCATCAAGCCTGACTCGGGCGAGATAACAATTCTTGGTGAGAAGTTAGGGGAAGCCACCAAAAATAAACTTGGCTACTTGCCCGAGGAAAGGGGATTATATAAAAAGCTGAGGGTCATCGACTCTATCATCTATCTTGCCTCGCTCAAGGGTATGGACAGACACTCAGCTGCCAGAAAAGCTGACGAGCTACTCAATCAGACAGGTATGTTGTCCACCAAAAGGAAGAAAATCGAGGAAATGAGCAAAGGCATGGGGCAAATTATCCAGTTCATCACCACTATTATCCACGACCCGCAGCTGGTCGTCCTGGATGAACCCTTTTCCGGTCTCGACCCGGTTAACACCGAGTTATTGAAAGACATCTTCATTGAATTGAGGAATCAAGGTAAAGCCATAATCCTGAGTGCCCACCAGATGAATCAGGTAGAGGAACTCTGCGACCGTATCTTGATGGTAAACAAAGGATGTGCCGTCCTTTACGGCGCTCTGGCTGAAATCAAGTCCAGGTATAAAGGTAATTCGGTTTTTATAGATTACAAAGGGGAACTTGGGGAAATACCGGGAGTTACCGAGGGACGTACTCACAAAGGCTACGTCGAGTTGATTCTGGATGACAA
>CAYOKF010000138.1:0-4774 GCA_964404475.1 uncultured Dehalococcoidaceae bacterium
TCGGCCAGTTGCTCCTTGGGTAGAGACAAGTCCATCTCGGGTAACCTGAAGGCGGGTACGAGCACAAATCTGTACTTCTTTTCCTCTTCCGACATAATTTGTTGCTCCCTCTAATATATACTTTATATACTTATCGACTATTAAAATTATTGGTCGCATATGCGTCAGTACCATTTACTACAGTACCGCGGATAGCATTGACTTTAATGTGTTAAGCCGGATTTGTCAAGGTACCCGCGATTGCTATTACTAATAAGGGCTGCTAATATTTTAGGAAAGCCCAGGTAATTAAATGAGCCCGGGGCAAACTATATGAAAGGGTTGGGTATTAACCGGTAGATGATTATTATTGTTACTGGTGCCGTGGGTATTGGCAAGACTACTGTTTGCCGGAAGGTTGTCGAAACTCTGCGAGGTCGAGGTTATGCCTGCGCCGGTATTTTGACCGATAAAGATGCGGGTGAAGACCTTTTTGTCGAAGATGTGCAGTCGGGCAGGAAGGAAATACTAGCCAGTGCCAGTTCTGTCTATGATGGTCCGTCTACTCCCAAGTATTCCTTTAATCCTGAGGGAATCTCTTTTGGAGTTGAGGCAATAGACAGGGGTACCGCCGCGGAAGTCCTGATAGTTGATGAGCTTGGTCTTTTGGAACTTGAAGGAGAAGGCTTTGTCAAAGTTATTGAACTGGTCCGGAGCGGGAGTGTTGCCAACTGTATCCTGGTTATCCGCAGGGAACTCCTGGCCGCGTTTTTGCCCCGGTTAGACGCTGAGCCATTTATCTTTCGGGCTACACTGGATAACCGTGACCGGCTGCCTCCGGAGATAGAGACATTAATGGCAGAAAAGCTGAGTTGATACGGGTCAATTTGATTTTAAGTAATCGTGACTAAATTAGCGCACCGGTAAAAGGTGCTTACAGTGGCTATACCCTGGCTGTCTGATGAGGTTGACAAACCGTATTCCTTTAAGTATTCTGTTTAGGCTGATTATTGTGTTAGCTCTCTTGTCTCCTCATCATAGCCGGTTTGACCAGTCTGGTTGTCTTTTACAGAATGGTTTATACTTGTAAGTACTTTCAAAAACGGGATACATAGCGGGACTGTGCTTGGAAGCGAAGGGTACTTGATAGCTTTGCGGGTATTCGGTTAATTCTGGTATACTGGGTAACAATAATGATCATACAGTGTGACTTTGACGGTACCATCACCCGCAATAACTCGAGTGTTTTACTGAGGGAGAAGTTTGCCCGCGGGGACTGGCACAGAATTGAAACCGAGTTTCTTCAGGGTCTGCTTACGGTTGAGCAGAGCAATATTTTACAGTACACGTTTATTAAAGAACCCAAAGAAAAACTCCAGCAATTTGTCTGTCAGCACGTTGAGGTAAGGCCGGGTTTTCTGGAATTTGTGAGCTATTGCCAGCAGAACGCCATTCAATTTGTTATCGTGAGCAGTGGTCTTGATTTCTATATTGATGCGGTGTTAGCCCATATCGGGATTACTGACCTGGAAATGTACTGCGGGCGGGCTGTCTTTGGCAACGATGGCGTTTCCGTGTATTATACCTCTCCAGAGGGTATCAAGATCAACGAAGGCTTCAAATATCAGTACCTGAACTGCCTTAAGAAAAGGGGTAGCCCTGTTATCTACATCGGAGACGGGCTCTCTGACTTTCAGGCGGCAAGGGAGGCTAGTTACGTCTTCGCTACCGGTCACCTGCTGGAACTGCTCCGCGCTGAATCAGTGCCTTGCAGCCGTTTTATTGACTTTCATGACCTTGCCCGGCAGCTTCAGCGTCTTCCCTGTCTGATGAGTGAACTCGACGACGTTTACGACGTTAGTCCCTCTCCACAATAACGGCGATACCCTGCCCCCCACCGCCACAGATGGTCTCCAGGCCGTATCGGGCGTTGCGCCTTTTCATCTCATGGAGGAGGGTGACCATTCTTATGGTGCCGGTAGCGGCGATGGGATGGCCGAGTGAAATCCCGGAACCGTTAACATTTATCTTTTTATCCTGGTCTTCTTCAGGTATGCCCATCAATCTGGCGTCGGCCAGCGCCTGGCAGGCAAATGCCTCCTGTATCTCAATAAGCTCTATCTGGCCCAGGGTTAGCCCGGCTTTCTTCAGCGCCTTGTTGACCGCTGCCGGTACCGAGGGATAAGTGAGTGTGGGGTCTGCGCCGGCTACGGCAAAGGATTTCAGATAGGCCATTGGCTCCACGCCCAGTTCGCCGGCTTTTGTCTCCGTGGTTAGCACCACAGCTGCCGCGCCGTCATTCTC
Source organism: uncultured Dehalococcoidaceae bacterium (assembly GCA_964404475.1). Classification (GTDB taxonomy): domain Bacteria; phylum Chloroflexota; class Dehalococcoidia; order Dehalococcoidales; family RBG-16-60-22; genus CAYOKF01. The sequence goes on from CAYOKF010000138.1 coordinate 2,284, forward strand.
CGATGATGAATTACCGGCAGTGCAGATGCCATCTTCATAGATGGTGGGTAACTTGGCCAGACTTTCCCGGGATGTATCACGCCGGGGGGTCTCATCAGTATCAACTATCAGTGGCTCTTTCCCTCGCCGGGGCACGGGAACCGGAGCAATTTCCTCCTTGAATTTCCCCGAATCTATGGCGGCAATGGCTTTTTGGTGACTGCGCAATGACCATCTGTCAGCCTCCTCGCGGGAGATGCCTTCCTCCCTGGCGGCCGCTTCCGCCCAGGACATCATGGAGTTAAGCTCACCGAATCTATCTATCGGCTGTGACATGACCCGGCACCGTTGTATGCGGTCGTAAAACGGTAGCCCCCACATTTGCAGGCTGCCGTGCCCCCTGGGCATGACGCCCCACTTCGGGTCAATATTCCCGCCGATGCCCCACTTTATATAGCCGGGGATATAAAACTCGGCACTGCTCATCGTTTCTACCCCACCGGTAACAATGATGTCGGCATTGCCGGTCTGGATTTTCATAGCGCCGAAGCAAACAGTATCCAGGCCGGTGCAGCAGCGACGGTCAAGGGTGATGCCGGGGATTTCAACCGGCCAGCCGGCAGTAAGCAGGGACATGCGGGCGATATTTACGTATTCACCGCTCTGGTAGGATTGCCCCATAATCACATCATCAACCCGGGCAGGTTCTACCCGTGTCCTCTTCACCACCTCATTCAGCACCAGGGCGCCCAGGTCATAGGCTGGTATATCACGCAGGACACCGAGGTAGCGTCCGATAGGAGTCCGCACCCCCCCAATAATAGCAACCCTTTCCATCATACCTTCCTTCAATCTTTTGATAATATCGGTAAAGCCGGAGTTTTTCTATAATACAGGGCCGGTTATCTCTGTTTCCTGCAGTACTTTTAATAGCTTGAGCAAACGGATGTCCCGGTCGTGGCATAACTCAGCCTCGCCTTTACCCTTATAGTCGTAGAAGCCCTTGCCTGCCTTGACGCCGGTATAGCCCTGCTTCACCAGTTCCAGGAGCTTCCTGGGCTGATAATCCAGCGGGGTGGATTCAGTCGCAGACCTCTGTATGTTCCGGGCGCTTAAGTCCAGCCCGCCGAAGTCAAAGCGCTGTACTATGCCGATTATCATCATGCGGAGGGCCAGCCCCCATATCGCTGCGTCATCCAGGTCCTCCGCGGATAGATAGTCGTTATCCAGTAGATAGTGCACTTCACGCTGGAGCGCAATCTGGATGCGGCTGATCGCGTAACCGGCCACCGGCCGGTTAAAAACCACCGGCTTTTTACCCATCTTCCTTAATACCTGAACCACCATCTGTATATTAGCTTCATCAGTCGAGGGTCCTTTAACCACGTCGACCAGGGGGATTATTTGCGGTGGGGTATACCAGTGCGTGATGAGGACTTTATCCGGGCGGGAAGTCTCCACAAAGTCGAAGATGTTGAGGAAGGTTGTATTGCTCGCCAGCAGCGTTTGCGGCGGGCAAATATTATCTAATCGGGTGAAGATTTCCTTCTTGGCCTCCCTGTCCTCCACCACGGTCTCTATCGCCATATCAGCTTCCGCTACTGCCTCTTCCAGAGAGGTGGTGGGACTGATTCTACCGATTGTAGCCTGGATTTGTTCCTTATCCACCACTCCGGCTTCCCGCATAGTATCTAGGCTGGAACTTATCAAAACCGAGGCTCTGTCCAGAGTCTTCTGGGTACGGGAGTAGAGAGCTACCTGGTATCCTCCCTGGGCAAAAGCCTGGGCTAGCCCGTGGCCCATTGTCCCGGCCCCCACTACACAAATCTTCCTGAAATCTTTTTCCATTCCTTCTTATTCTCCTGAACCCGGTCCACTTCCAAGTGATAGGGAATGACACCAGAACATTCCCTGCTGCTGCGCAAGTTATTCCCGCTTACATAGCTATCCGGAGATAGGATGCTTAAACAACAGCAGTGGCTCCACCGTCAAGGTAAATGATTTGACCGGTAATAAAATCTGAGGCGGGTGAGGCTAGAAAAACAGTCAGTCCGACCACGTCCTCAGGTTGCCCGACCCGCTTCAGCGGGACATTGGCCAGACCTCTCTGGAGACGCTCCGGGTCTTTCAGAGTCTGTTCAGCGAGTTTGGTGGCTATCCAGGAGGGAGCAATAGCATTGACGTTAATATTATTAGGTGCCCACTCGGAAGCCAGTGCTCTGGTAATCATGTCTACCGCACCCTTGGTAGCGCAGTAAGCTTCATTGCCACCCCAGAGGGTAGCCCGCGCTCCTCTAACTGACGAGAAATTGATGACCTTTCCCTTATTTTTCTCCACCATCACTTTGCCAAATTCCCGGCAGGTCAGCATGATGCCGGTGACATTGACACCAAACATTTGCCCCCATTCGTTGATAGGGAACTCGGTCGCCGGTTTTTTAATATTCAGTCCCTGTGAGTTCACCAGTATGTCCACCGTCATGAACTCTTTCACTGCCGCTGCCACCACTGC
>CAYOKF010000139.1:0-4766 GCA_964404475.1 uncultured Dehalococcoidaceae bacterium
TCCTGCGTTATGCGCGGACTAAGCTAAAAAAGTTCTTTATGCTCTTTCTGGTGTCATCGGCAGCCTGGAGTTTGGTGAGCCTGATGGCAAATCTCCAGATACCCTTTGAACAAGCGGTGTTCTGGGGGAAAATGGTGGCGCCTCTGTTATTGAGCTCTTTGCTCTGCCACGCCCTCTTTGTGACCGCTTTTGTGGGTAAAGCTAGCGGTAAACTGGCTGTTTTCGGGATTGCCTACCTGGTTTTTATCGCAACACTGGTCATTACCGGGCACATGCCGGATGCATTTATCCAGATGGACAATGGCATTGTCTTCAGGGAGTACGGGAAATCAATTTATCTTTTGGGCGCGGGCAGTCTGGCTTTCATGGGTATAGCCTCCTGGCTACTGGTGAAAAGCTATCTGGCTTCCGATAGCTCCAACCACAGGAACAAGATTACCTATTTAATGGCTGGTCTTGTTTGTATGTTAGTCCTGGGGGTAGTCTGGAAAGTAATTCCAGGGCAGATTGCCGCTGTAGACCATATCGGTAATTTAAGTAATGTTCTCATCATTACTTATGCCATTCTCAGGTATCAGTTGCTTGATATGAAGCTGGTGATAAAAAGGGGGCTGGTCTATTCCGGGATAACCATTTTCATCGCCGCCTCTTGCCTGCTCCTGATTGCCGGCATGAATTACTTGCTTCAATCATGGTCGGCGACAGTGGGCGTCGCGGTTACTGTTGTCATGGTCATTGGCATCGCCGCGCTATTTAATCCGTTAAAAGTAGCCCTGGAGAAAGGCGCGGCCAGGCTGCTCTACGGTAAAACCTATGACTACCGGCAGACGTTATTGAATTTTGCCGGTAGCATGAGCGATGTGATTGATCTGGAGGAACTGGCTGAAGCCATATTAACGCCAATAACCAGTGCGGTACGCGCCAGTCAAACCACTGTGCTTTTCCCCGGTAATAACCACTTCAGTGCCCGCTTTGCCCGGCGGTATATCAAAGATGCGCCGGTAATACCGGTGAAATTTTACCGTGATAGCCCGATTGTAACCTGGCTGGCGCGTGAGAATAAACCGCTGACACGGGAAATCATAACTATTGAACCGGAGTTTAAAGGTCTCTGGCAGGAAGAAAGGGATACTCTTGGCGCTGCCCAGATAGAGCTGCTCTGCCCCTTGAAGAGTAAGCAAAAGCTGGTGGCTATTCTGGCCATGAGTAAAAAATACCCGCGTGGTTTCTATACCCAGGATGACGCTGATATGCTGATGACACTGGCTCACGAAGCGGCGATAGCCATTGAAAACGCTGACCTTTACGAAAGAGCCAGACAGCGGACTAATACCGATGAGCTAACCGGCCTGTTTAACCACCGCTATTTTCACCAGCGCCTGGATGAAGAGATTACCCGGTCATCTCGTTTTGGTGATATATTCTCCTTGATTTTCCTGGATGTAGACCTTTTTAAGGCATACAATGATGTTTCCGGTCATCTGGCCGGCGATATTGTCTTGAAGCAGATAGGCCATCTGGTCAGGGAATCAGTGAGGGATACGGATATTTGTTTCCGCTATGGTGGTGATGAATTCGCCGTCATTTTGCCGGAGACGCATCTTGACGATGGCCGTAAACTGGCGGAGAGGATCCGCAAGGGGATTGAAGCACAGATGGATTTGCAGGGAGCGCCGTTGACCTGTAGTGTTGCTATCGCGTCCTGGCCCACTGACGGCGTGATGCGGGAGGAAATCATTCAGGCAGCCGATGCGGCGCTTTATTATGCCAAACAGACCGGGAAAAACCGTACCTGCCTGGCCTGCGAGGTAGCCCTCTCTGAAGCTCTTAGAATGGGCTCAAACGCGAACCGTAAGAGCTCACGGGCAATCCTGAGCACCATTTATGCTCTGGCGGCGACAGTTGATGCCAAGGACCATTATACTTACGGTCATTCGAAGAAGGTGAGCAAGTACGCGGCGGATATTGCCGAAGCGCTGGGCTATTCCGTGGAGGATATTGAGAGAATACGTGCCGCTGCCCTGCTGCATGATATCGGTAAGATTGGCATTTCCGACCGGCTGCTGAAAAAGAGCGAGGCATTAACCCCTGACGAATGGGAGTTGATACGCGCTCATCCGGACCTGGGCGTATCTATCATCAAACATATCGATAGTCTGCGTGGTTGTCTGGCGGCGGTGCAGTATCACCACGAGCACTATGATGGCACCGGCTATCCGGCCGGTCTCAAAGGCGATAATATACCGCTTGATGCACGTATTCTGGCATTGGCTGATTCTTATGACGCCATGACATCACACCGCCCGTACCGGCAGAAGAGAACCCATGAGGAAGCGCTGGCTGAGCTGCAGCGCTGTTCCGGGACCCAGTTTGATCCGGAGATTGTCAAGGTATTCATCAGCCTTCACCAGAAGCCGACAAAGGCGGTGGCGAAGCCAGAGCGAAGCTCCCCCTCCAAGCAGTGCCGTGGTGGAATAAAGCAGCAACGTTAACTGCTTTTATACCGGCGGTTGTTCCGGGAGATAATCCAGTCCCAGGCAACTATTAGATATCGTTGCCCGTAGTACGGGATGCGGCATAGCTTTTTAGTTCCCCAGAATAGCCATCTGTGTTCAGGGTGGAGCCAGGCCCAGGGCCAGAATGGCAAAGGGGTGATGACGAAAACATTTTCCGCTACCCGGTGCAGTTCACTTAAGGCGGCATCAGTGTCTTCGATATGTTCCAGCACATGACTGGCATATACGGCTCCAAACTGTTTATCAGCAAACATAGAGAGGTTCTGGATATCACCACGGACGAAGCGGGGGACTTTTCTTGGTATCAGGTCCAGATTAACATCACTTGATTCGGTATATGACGACTTGCAGCCGACATTCAGTAATGGCTTGCCTGAAATTTCAGCGGCTTTTCTGGCTTCATTAAAAATAGACCCATTATAGCCGAAGGCTGACAGAAGGAAAGCCAGCTTACGGCGTAGCCGGTTTGATTTACCTGCGCTGAGTGACATAGATTTTATTACAGTTACTATTTTTTATTTTTAGATTTTACATTAAAAATACAGATTAATTAAAGAAAGAGATATAAGTCAAGCAGTATATATAACCACGGCGGATTTTAGCGCTCACTAATTCATTGATAAATCCTGGCTCTGCCGCTTAACCGGAACACCGGCTCAAAGGAGCTGAAGAGATCAAGGTACTGTTCCAGATAGCGGGTAAGTAAGAAGTGTTGCCTTACCGTTTCCTGTGCCCTTTGCCCCATTTGCCGCCGCAGACTGTCATCCTTGACCAGGCGTACGATTCTATCTGCCGCCTCCGCAGTGGAGGAGACCAGGAAGCCGTTAACCCCGTCTTGAATCTGGTCCCTGATACCGCCCACATTACCGCCGATGACCGGGGTGTCCTTCCACATGGCCTCGGCTACGGTCAGCCCGAAACCTTCACGGATTGACTTTTGCAGGACAACGGCTGCCCGGCGCTGCAGTGCGTTCACTAATGCACCGTCCTGACGGCTTAAGATGATAATTCGTTCTTCACGGGAATCCAGCAAGGATTGATATACCTCCTCACCTTCCGGATCATCGGTCGCGACATTGCCGAGCAACACCAGGGTACAGTCCACCTCCTGCCGGGCCTGTTTGAAGGCCTGAATGACTCCCTCCGGGTCTTTCCAGCGGTCAAAGCGGGAGATTTGCACCACCAGAGGAAGATCAGTGGGTATTTGGTAATAGTTCAGGCGTTTCTCTATCTCCTCTTCGCTCAGGGGCTTGTTAGTTATTGAGAAGGGGTCTATCGCCGGCATGAAGAATAGCTGCGGTGTTTTAAGTTTCTGCTTGTATTCCTTGCGACTGAGGATGACAGCGTCATACTTTTCAATAAACTGCAGCAGGTATTTCCAGCACCCTGTGTGGGGCTGAGACATGTCAATATGGCAGCGCCATATCCAGGGCGAGTTCTTTCTGTAGTGAGTGATCATGGGCAGTGGCTGGGGGTCATGAACAATGACTATATCATGGTCTATGTGATTACGGATTGAATTCTCGTAAATGACCTGCTCGTATATCCCCCTCTTTAGTTCGGTCAGGTTGATTTGACCGCTCTGCAGGGCATTATGTATCTTTTTAGTTATCGTGAAGAAATCCGGAGGCCCATGAACCGCTCGCCAGCCGGTCTTTATGTGGAGGCTGTCCATCAGCAGGGTTAGTGATGAGAGCAGCTGGGCAACCCCTCCACCGTAATACGTTGAGTTAATATTGACCACGTGGAGGTCTTCCAGTGGTTTAGCCTTGTTCCGGATACGCTCGATGATTTCGCCCCCCACGAATTGCTCATAATCGTCTATGGTTACTCTCTGATAATTCATCGTGAGAACCTCCTTTGCTGGCTCATTTCTTTTCCAGCGTTTCGTTTAATTAATCTTTCCAGATTTAGAATGTATCTGTGCTGCGCCTTTTTGTCAATGGCCATAATTAAAACGGAGACAGTCAGAACCTGATGGCCCGGCTTTGACTGCGCGCGGATTTTGTGTACTTAGTTGACAAACTGGAATTAGCGTGGCATAATGAAAATCACTAAATTACGATGTATCATGATATATCGTTATATTTTTCTGTTCTATGATGTTCAATCCGCATATGAAACACGGTTTTTTCCCCGGACCATGGCATGAAAGCCCCTTTCACAAGGGAGACCTTAAATATATTATACTTGACCTTGTCCAGGAAAAGCCAAGCTATGGCTATGACATAATACGTGCTCTTGAAGAGC
>CAYOKF010000140.1:0-4758 GCA_964404475.1 uncultured Dehalococcoidaceae bacterium
CAGATTATAGGATCAATTCTTGACAGTATCTTGACTGACCTCTGCCCTTTCTTGACACCTGCTTGATCTTATCACTGCCATTATGAATGCAATAGTCGACGGTGAAAAATAGACTTAATGAATAACAAGGTATAGAATTTAGCACGGGTATATCAAATGCCATTACGTTTAAAATTAGAGGAAAAATCTCGAAAACAAGCCTTTGCATGGCGTGGTTATCTTATAGGTCTGGGCCTGGTTACTGTGGCAACCTTGCTGGGCTGGCTGGTACATACCTTTTTTGCACCCGCGAATATCATCATGATTTATCCACTATGTGTTACTGTCACAGCGGTTTTAGGAGGCCTTGGCCCTTCTATCCTGGTTTCAATAATAAGCGTACTGGCCTTTGATTTTTTCTTTGTTACTCCCTATTACACTTTCGCAGTAGATGACACCCAATATTTATTCACATTTATTGCCCTTCTAGTAGTTGGAATAACTATAAGTTACCTTACATCAAGTATTCGTCAGCATACCGAGGCGGCGAAATTACGCGAACGCGAAACAGCCGCTCTTTATGCCCTGGGGCGAGATTTAGCAATCTCCGGAGATCTCGAATCTTACATTGAGGCTATCGTCAACCGGATAAAAGAGGCACTAGGATACGATGTCATGATATTCCTGGAGAACACTGAAAAGCGGAAAAAGCTCAGAGCATATACCGGCGGGAAAGAAGCTCATGTAGCTGAAAGCGAGCTTGCTACAGCTACGCGATCTTTCAAACAACGGCAAAAGGTACTTTCCAATGATAATGTTCGGTATCTACCACTGCTTACCGCCAGGGGAATCATCGGGGTAATGGCACTGAAAGCTCCAGATAACGGAAGAATATTGACAGCCGAACAGGAACGACTGCTTGGAGCTTATACCGATCTGATCGCCGTCGCCATCGAGGGTATTCGCTTGTCGGAAGAATTGCACAATGCTCAGGTTCTCAAAGCAACCGAGAAGCTTCAATCCGCGCTGCTCAATGCGATTTCGCATGATTTACGGACCCCGCTCGTATCGGTCATCGGCACACTCAGCAGCCTGCAGGAAGAGGGAATGGGGTTGGATGAGACCGCCAAGAAGAACCTGATACAGGTTGCTTTAGAGGAGGCTAACCGCTTGAACCATCTCATAACCAATTTGCTTGACGAGTCCAGGATTGAAGCCGGGGCAATCACGTTGTCACGTCGTCCTTCCGAAGTTCAAGATCTGGTTGGTGCCGCCCTTGAGCAACTGGGGAGCCGTGCCAGCGCCCGTTCGATTGACATCGACATTCCTGAAGATACCCCCTTTATTTCCGTGGATTTTGGCCTTATCGTGCAGACATTGGCCAACATCCTGGACAACGCAATAAAGTACTCGCCGGCAGACTCACCGATCGAGATAATAGCTCAGCAGTTTGACCAGGAAGTTGAGATAGATGTTACTGACCACGGTGTCGGTATTCCCGAAGAAGACCTGAGGAATATCTTCGACAAATTCTATCGTATCAAGCGGCCGGATAACGTTGCCGGCACGGGGTTAGGTTTGTCCATTAGCAAGGGTATCGTCGAAGCCCATGGAGGTCATATTGTAGCCGAGAAAGGGGACGACAGGGGCACCGTGATCAAAATCAGGTTGCCCATCGGCAACTCAGATTCTGTCAATGCGGAGACTCGAAATGAGTAATGTAAAAATTCTGGTTGTTGATGATGAAGCTTCTATCCGACGCTTCCTTCGGGTTACCCTGACATCTCAATCCTACGCGGTTTTGGAGGCTGATTCGGGGAAGGATGCATTGTCAAGAGCTACAGAAGATAAACCGGATATCGTCATCCTTGATCTGGGTTTGCCCGATATCGACGGCATTGAGGTCACCCGGCTGCTCAGGGAGTGGACGCAGATGCCGATAATTATATTGTCGGTACGTGGAGCGGAAAATGATAAGATCGCGGCGCTGGACGCCGGAGCTGATGATTATCTGACCAAACCGTTCGGCGTGGGCGAGTTGCTGGCTCGTCTCCGCGCCGCCTTACGACGAACTGCTAAAACACCTGATGACCCTATCTTTACCTCCGGAGACTTGAAAGTTGACCTCTCGAAGAGGCTGGTTACTGTGTCAGACAGTGAGGTCTCATTAACACCCAACGAGTATGGGCTGTTGAGAGTGCTCGTCATCCATGCCGGAAAGGTTTTAACCCACCGCCACCTGCTGCGCGAAGTCTGGGGGGCGGAATACGGGGACGAGTTTCATATGCTCCACGTCAATATCAGCAATCTACGCCGCAAGATTGAGCCTGATCCCACCCGCCCGCAACTGATCATTACCGAGCCAGGGGTCGGCTACCGGCTGAAAATCAGCGAATAAAATCCTTCTTCTCATTCTTGATACTTTCTTGACGGCCCAATCCTCTTTCTTGACACATCCTTGACCTTCACCAAGCTAACATCATCGTAGAGACTTCACCATGTAGGGTCCGATGTTTGAGAAGATACTTGTATGCCTCGATGGTTCCAGCCTTGCTGAGCAGATTCTACCTTATGCAACTGAGCAGTCATTACACTTTCACAGTAAGATAGTGCTGCTAAGGGTAATAAGAGTGCCCGGGAGAGCGCTGCCCGGTGAGCCGGAACTCGTCGAGGAAGCAGATAAGCCGGTAACAGCGGAAGAAGATGAAATTGTTACCTACCTTGATAACATTACCAATGCTCTTTTAGAAAAAGGACTGGATGTTGAGGGTGTAATCATAAGTGCCCGCAAACCGGATATCGCAATCATAACTTATGCCAGGGAAAACAATGTAAGACTCATTCCTCTGGCTACTCGTGGACATGGAGCTGTTGGGCAAATGATTTGGGGAAGTATATCCGAGTCGGTGCTACGAAAATCGGGATTACCATTGCTTGTCTATAAAGCAGGGTAGTATTGGCCATAGTTATTAAAACTTGACCTTTCGATTAAATATCTCTTTGGATTTTCGGTCTGCATGTAGTAGCGACATGCCTTTCCCACGACGGAAAAAGTAAAATACCACCAAGCCGATAACCATCCAGATAATTCCTGCCCAACGACTGAAAGGTTGGGTGACAATGACTACCCCCCATATCGTCAATGTCGCAACCAAACCGATTATCGCCGTTAGCGGCAGCTCTTTCCCCCTGAACCTGATAGCCAGGGGCAGCTTGAATGGCCTGGGCATATCAGGGAATTTTATCCTGAGCCCCAAGATAGCCAGATGAGCGAGGGCAAAACAGAGCAAAGAGCCAAAGACATACAGTGCCCCAAGGTCAGTGAAGAAGTCTGAGTTGAAGAATCCCGGAGCCAGTATGATCAGCGACAGGATGGAAAAGAAAATGATTGCCCAGTGAGGTGTCCGGAAACGCTGGTGTATGCGCCCAAAGACGGCCGGCAGCTGGTTGTGAGAGGCTAAATTATAGCTGAGACGCGAAATACCCATAAGCCCGGCATTGGAGGCAGTGAGCAGGATACTGGCCGCTAAAACAGCCACAAGGGGCGCAAATATTGTTTGAAGGGTTTCCGAGGGGAGATTTGCAGCAATGCCGGCTACCGGGTCTCTCGCCCAGCCATTTACGGGGTCACCCAGGAGCTGGGGAGTCATTGCCGACAGGGCGACTATCGATATACCGGCAAAAAGAACGAGAACGGCAACTATCATTAGCACGTAGGCTTTGGGGACTCTTTTCTCTGCCTGGCGTGTTTCTTCGGCCAGCTGTGAGACCGTTTCCACGCCAGTAAAACAAAGGGCAGCGATGGCAATCCCGAAGACCAGATTCTGCGTGGTTGGCCAGTTCCCTGCGCCAAACATGTGCTCAAATAGTATGCCGGGATTCGGTCCCAATATGAGAATAGCTCCGAGCACGACAAGTGTCAGCTGGGTAGTTATATCCAGTACAATAAAGATGATGTTTAACCGCGATGATTCCCGTACACCAAGCACGTTGATGACCATCAGGAAGACAATGATACCCATAGAAGCAGCGGTTCCGATAACCGGATCGTCAAGTGGTGGCCAGAAGTAGGCAAGATACGGTGGAATCGTATAGGCCGAGATGGCCATGGTAACGATATAGCTCAGCATCAATGCCCAGCCAGCTATGAAACCGACGATGTCGTTATAGGCATGGCGCCCAAAACTGGCCGAGCCACCGGCCTCCGGCAGCATCGCCCCACCTTCAGCATAGGTTAGAGCGTTGAATACATAGATTATGCCGGCGATGGCAAGCGCAACGGGAGTTGCTCCCAAAGCTACTACTGCCACGATGCCAAGAGCATAGTATATAGAGGAGCCGACATCGCCATATCCGGCACTGAAAAGTCCCGCGACTCCGAGAACCCTTTTTAGACGATGCTGAATGAACCGCCGGGGACGAAATATCCTGTCACCGGGTTTTGGTTGAAAACCAGGTTTCTGTTGGTAATCATTTTGCATGTATATCTATTTCGGCCAGCAGACAACTCTGCTGTGAATACCATTCTTCATTTGGTTAAGCTTCGAATAATATCTTTTTGCCTTTAACAACGTAATTCTTTTTTAGTCAAAGAGGTGTCAAGAAATCAGTTGGATACATCAAGAAAGTATCAAGAAAGCCCCCTGGTCCGGGAGGCTTTCTTTTTTTACTTACTTATTTACCCCTGGGGGAGGGCTGATAATATAGCGCGCTCTTGATATATCTCAATTTGACTTTTTGTTGGACAATGAAGCTGAAAACATATTTTTTCAGCACCTT
>CAYOKF010000141.1:0-4680 GCA_964404475.1 uncultured Dehalococcoidaceae bacterium
CTGGGTAACCGGCGGGTACGTACTGTTGGCGAACTGGTAAAGACCCAGTTCCGCATTGGCTTTTTAAGGCTGGAGCAGGTTGTCCGAGAACGAATGAGCATTATTGGCACCGAAGCAGTCACCCCAAGTGCCCTGGTCAATATCCGGCCGATAGTAGCTGCGGTTAGGGAATTCTTCGGTGGCTCCCAGCTATCACAATTCATGGACCAAACCAACCCACTCGCTGAATTAACTCATAAGCGCCGCCTCTCAGCTATGGGCCCTGGTGGCTTATCACGTGAACGCGCCGGCTTTGAGGTCCGTGATGTCCACTTCTCTCACTATGGCCGTATCTGCCCAATTGAGACCCCGGAAGGACCAAACATCGGCCTCATCGGTTCACTGGCCACTTACAGCACCATTAACGAATATGGCTTTATTGAAACCCCGTACCGCAAGGTCATTAATGAGCTAAGCAATACTTCAGAACAACTCTTGGGAAGAATTACCCGGGAGGAGGTACTTGATAGCAAAGGTAAAACCGTCCTTGAGTCCGGAGTAACCATTACCCCAGAGCTGGCCGGCAAACTTACCAGGCTGAAACCCTGCACCATAAAGGTGGTGCCCTTTGTATCCGACGTGATAATCTATTTTTCAGCTGACGAAGAAGATAAATATATTATCGCCCAGGCTAATGCCCTCCTTGATGAAAACAACCATTTCCTGGAAAAAAGGATTGAGGCCAGACTCGCTGATGGCTACATACTGGAGGTACCGGAGAATATTGAATTAATGGACGTTTCTCCCCGTCAGATAGTCAGTGTGGCCACATCTTTAATACCTTTCCTTGAGCATGATGATGCTAACCGCGCCCTGATGGGCGCCAATATGCAGCGGCAGGCAGTGCCCCTGCTCCGCGCTGAAGCGCCCCTGGTAGCCACCGGCATGGAAGCAGAAGCCGCACGGCACAGCGGACAGGTAATCTTTGCCAAAAACGCCGGCGTAGTCACCGAGGTCGCCATTCTTGATAACGGCAAGGAGAACCGCAAATATCACATCACGGTTACCACTGATGATGGCAGTGAGGACATTTATGAACTAATGAAATTTGTCCGTACCAACCAGGGCACCTGTATTAACCAGCGTCCTTTAGTTAACAAAGGCGACCGCGTTGAAAGCGGTCAGGTCCTGGCTGATAGCTCAGCCACTGAGAACGGGGAACTGGCTCTGGGACAGAATGTGCTCTGCGCCTTCATGAGCTGGGGAGGCTATAACTTCGAGGATGCCATCATCCTCAGCAGTCGTCTGGTAGAGGAAGACAAGTTTACCTCCGTTCATATAGCCAAGCATGAGGTAGAGGCCCGGGATACTAAATTAGGACCTGAAGAAATCACCAGGGACATACCCAATGTCGGCGAGGAAAGCCTGCGTGAGCTCGATGAAGACGGCATCATCCGTATTGGTGCCGAGGTCAGACCAGACGATACACTGGTCGGCAAAATCACTCCTAAAGGAGAGACGGAGCTATCCGCCGAAGAGAAACTGCTACGGGCAATCTTCGGTGAGAAAGCGCGGGAGGTGAAGGATACCTCGCTGCGCGTCCCACATGGCGAGTGGGGAAAGGTTATTAACGTTAAAGTTTACTCACGTAAAGAGAGCAAAGAAGGCGGGGACGACCTGCCGGCAGGAGTTAACCAGTGGGTACAGGTATGGGTAGCCCAGAAACGAAGGGTCGCGGTAGGCGATAAACTAGCCGGACGGCACGGCAATAAAGGAGTAATTGCACTCATTGCCCCGAAGGAGGATATGCCCTTCCTGCCGGATGGCACTCCGGTGGACATTATTCTTGACCCCATCGGTGTCCCATCACGTATGAACATCGGACAGGTGCTGGAAACCCACCTCGGCCGGGCAGCACAGGTACTTGGCTTCAAGGCAATGACGCCGGTCTTCGATGGTGCCACTGACGCTACCATTGAAGATGCCCTTTCTAGAGTCTGGATAGCCCAGAAATCAGGCGCGGTTGACCCTAACCCCGACGACGATAAACCGGGCGTAAAACTGGAAAAAGCTATAGAATGGGTCGACAGCCAGGGCTACAATGGTAATGATGTCTTCAATGAAAATGCGCCGGGGACAGCCAGAGAAGTCTGCTTGCGCCTCTGGCTTGAAGACCTGGGTATACCAAGCCGGAAACTTAGTACCGAAGAGCTGGAACAAGTTGTAGAAAGAGTCAATTCAGAAGGAAAATTTACCGCACCTACATTCGGCAAGGTCATCCTTCGTGACGGTAGAAGCGGTGAGCCCTTTGACCAGCCGGTTACCGTCGGCAATATCTACATGATGAAGTTAATCCACCTGGTTGAAGATAAGGTTCACGCCCGCTCCACTGGACCTTACTCACTAATTACCCAGCAACCATTGGGTGGTAAGGCCCAGTTTGGCGGCCAGCGCTTCGGTGAGATGGAAGTATGGGCACTGGAAGCCTACGGCGCGGCGCATAACCTTCAGGAAATGCTGACCATTAAGTCAGATGACGTGACCGGACGGGCCAAAGCCTATGAGGCTATCATCAAAGGCGATAGCATCCTCCAGCCTGGTGTGCCGGAATCGTTTAAGGTCCTGGTCAAGGAGTTGCAGAGTCTGGGGCTCGCCCTAGAGGTGATTACGGAAGCAGAGGCAATTTTAACCCCTGCTGAGGAGACTACGGAAGAAACAGAAAGAATGGCCACAGAGCTCAAAGGTCCTGAAGACCCGCTCTTAGAGGAGGGAGAAAAAGAAAATGCTGGAGATTAATGATTTTGATGCTGTCCGCATCTCCCTATCTTCACCGGAGCAGATCAGGAGTTGGTCATACGGCGAGGTAACCAAGCCGGAAACCATCAACTACCGCACGTTGAAACCAGAACGTGACGGCCTCTTTTGTGAGAGGATTTTTGGTCCCACCAAGGACTTTGAATGTTACTGCGGAAAATACAAGAGGATACGCTACAAGGGCGTTATCTGTGACAAATGTGGAGTTGAGGTAGCCCGTGCCAAGGTACGGCGAGAACGCATGGGACATATTGAACTGGCCTGCCCGGTGAGCCATATCTGGTTTGCCAAAGGCATACCAAGCCGGCTGGGATTATTACTCGACCTTTCACCACGCAACCTGGAGCATGTCCTCTACTTCTCTCAATACATCGTCACTTCTGTTGACGAAGAAGCACGTGAAGAAGCCCTCAAACAACTTGAGGCAAACCATGAAAAGCAAACAACCGAAAGAGAGAGCTCTCTGGAAGACAAAATCAACCAAATAGAGCAGGGGCAGGCAACGGTTGAAGAAGTAAACCAGCTTCGGCGTAACTCCATTGAAGAAAAAAGCAGGCTTGAAGACGAGCTTGCCGAAGATAAACAAAAACTCGAAGAACTCCAGGTAAAAGCCTTACTCACCGAAAGCCAGTATCATGACCTGAAACAAAAATACGGCCATATTTTTGAAGCCGGGATGGGTGCCGAATCAATACTACAGATTATCAAGAATATTAACCTTGATGACCTGCGTAATAACCTCCTCCAGGAAACCCAGTCATCTTCAGGACAAAGACGTAAAAAAGCCAGCAAACAACTGAGGGTGGTAGAGGCTTTCCGCGGCAGCGGCAATAAACCGGAATGGATGATTTTAACCGTGTTACCTGTTTTACCACCTGACCTCCGCCCCATGGTACAACTGGACGGCGGCAGATTTGCCACCAGTGACCTCAATGACCTCTACCGCCGGGTGATTAACCGCAATAACCGCCTGCGCCATTTGATTGACATTGGCGCACCGGAAATCATTATTCGCAATGAGAAGAGAATGCTCCAGGAGGCCGTTGATTCACTCATCGATAACGGCCGGAGGGGGAGAGCTATCTCCGTTAGCGGCAACCATAAACTAAAATCCCTCTCTGACATGCTCCGCGGCAAACAAGGGCGCTTCCGCCAGAACCTGCTGGGCAAAAGGGTTGACTATAGCGGTCGTTCGGTAATTGTCGTTGGTCCTGAACTGAGTCTCTACCAATGCGGTTTACCCCGAAGAATGGCCCTGGAACTATTCAAGCCCTTCGTTATGCGCCGTCTGGTTGAGCAGGGCTTGGCACCCAACATCAAGAGCGCCCGGCGCCTGGTGGAAAGAGCAAAACCGGAAGTTTATGATATTCTGGAAGAAGTCATCAAAGAACGTCCTGTCCTGCTCAACAGGGCACCCACCCTGCACCGGCTCAGCATCCAGGCTTTCGAGCCAGTGCTCATCGATGGCAGCGCCGTTCAGATACACCCCCTGGTTTGCTCTGCTTTCAACGCCGACTTTGATGGTGACCAGATGGCAGTGCACGTACCGCTGTCCAGGGCTGCCGTTGAGGAAGCACGAAAGATGATGCTCAGTCCCCATAACTTGCTGCTGCCCAGCAGCGGCGAGCCAACGGTAACCCCCACCCTGGACATGGTTCTTGGCTGCTACTATCTGACTGTGCTCAAGCCCGGAGCCAGAGGTGAAGGCAGAATATTCAACAATTTTGAGGATGCCAAACTCATGTACGAATTTGGCATCATTGACCTCCATGCTGAGATCGAGGTCAGGGAACAGACAACTGGCGAAAGTATTAAAACAACGGTCGGTCGTATTATCTTCAATGAAGTCCTGCCCCGCATTCGATTTGGCAGCGGTGACCTTGGCTG